>JAGVUR010000177.1 GCA_019136135.1 Verrucomicrobiota bacterium | reverse complement strand
TTCCTTTGTCGGCGGAAGCGACGAAGACACCGTCCATCCTCCACTCAGCACCCAGATCGCTTGTGTGGTCATATCCAATCAACTTGCCGGAAAGTGAAGGCAAATCGTCAACGTTCACCACAGGCAAACGAGACAGGAACACATCCGAATAGATGTCGTCGCCCGCCAGGTGGGAATAAGGAATGTCGGTCAACACTTTTGACTCAATGCCAGCTGTAGGTTTATTGGGATCCGGCGCTTCCTGGAATGGCGGCACCGCACCGGCGTCCCCAACAAACACCACATGGCTAAGTCCCGATGACGCATACAAGGAAGCCAAGTACGACTTGAGGTCCTCATTGCTTGCGCCGGTGTCATCGGGATACCGCCCGACAATGACTTCGTACCCCTGATTCCGCTTCCACGAAACCAAGTCGCCAATTGCCCCAGCCCAAGCCCTTGGCACAACATACAGCAAGGTTCCTGCTTTCGTCCCGTCCGAACCGCCACGCAACATCCCGCCATTCAAGAATCGAGACGCCTGGATACAGCGAAAATCCCAAATGTCACTGTATTCCCCATACTCAACGCAAGCGTCCTCCGTCAATTCCGCCACGAATCCACGGGTCACGACCATTTCGCCGCGTGCAAAATCATACCTGAAAGGCGATAGGGTCACCCCGATGCCCGCGACTTCGCGCAATTGATACGAACCGCTTTCCGCCAACACATCCTCAGGATATATCCCCTGCCTGTCGTAAATCAACGGATCGGGCAAACACTCCTGAACGACGTCCTTGCGAAAGACCTGCCCGCAAGACGGCAACGGAGGAGGACAAGGCACGGAAAACTCGTCAACTGATACAAGAGTAAATCGACGAGGCGACGACTGCGACGACAAAGCGACATCAACACGACTTACCGGCAATGAGGGAGCACCCTTCACCGCCGAATGCCACATGCCAGCCGCATAGACCACGCTGAATTCACGCCCCTGCGATTCCGTCGCGGAAATCGAGTAGTCGCCCAGCTCAAAGGAAAATCGAGTCAGGCCAGGACGGGCTTCCAGCAACCGAATCGTGTGCGTCTCCTTGCGTCCCCTACCTCTCGGAACCAAAGCGACAGGCTTGCCTGAAACAACAGCTCTCGAATCCAATCCACGTTGGACGGGAAAACTCGAAAAAACGCCCTTGCCATCATAATCGACCTGCTCTCGGCGACAGGGAATCGCCAACAGCAAAAGCACTACAATGGCAAGGAGTTTTCTACGCATATTACCAGTTTTACACCCTGAAAAAAAATGCGCCGCCAACTTGTCCAATCGCATTGGCGGCGCAATTTGGGAATCGTCAATCGATTTGCCAGCCTTCGCGGTACGGTTCGCCTTGGATGATCGCGTCTGCCTCTGGGCAATTGACCACCTTCATCGCTTCGTAGTCCCATTCAAGCTTCTTGCCTGTCCTGATCGCAACAACGCCCAGCAGGGCCAATTCGGTCAAACGAGCAGCATAACCGAACTCGGTGCCGCCAGGAGCGCCGCCCTTGATCGCATCAATCCATTCGCGATGATGACCGACCGAACGCGGAATCGTCGGCTCGGGACGCTTATACGCCTCGTCGTAGCTCTTCGGGAACAACTCGGGACGCTCGCCCAAGCCCGGGCACAACATCACTGCCTTCGACCCCACGAACATCGAGCCGCGAGTGGGCCAGGGACGACCCTCTGGCCAGCAAGATGGCATGGGCGGACGCAAACCGCCATCCCACCACGTCACGTGGATGTCCGGCTTGTTATAGCTGCCCTTGAAGTCAAAATGGCAAATCTCCGCATGAGGCGTCAATTCCGGCGACGTCTTCCCTGCCTGGAACGCCTCGACCGTCGTCGGAGCAACCAAATCCAATGCCCAGCAGATCAAATCCATGTCATGGCAAACGAAATCGCCGATTGCCCCCAGGCCGAAGGTCCAGAAATCGCGCCAGCGAACGGGATGGTACACATCATGGAAAGCCCGTTCGGGGCGTGGTCCGAGCCACAGATCCCAATCCATGTCTTCCGGCACGGGCGGCGTATCGGTTGGAACTGCGGTCATCCACTTGTGCCAACGCGCGGCGGGAACCCATGCATGGGCCTCGGTCACCGTGCCGATGCCGCCGCCGCGGATGATTTCAACAGCCTCGCGCATCCCGTTGCGGGCATGGCCCAAATTGCCCATTTGCGTGGCGACGCCGGTTTCCTTGGCGACCCTGGCCATCCAACGGGCTTCGCGAATATTGTGCGCCAACGGCTTTTCGCAATAAACATGCTTCCCACGACGCATGCTGTACACCGACGCGTACGCATGCAAGTGGTCGGGAGTGGCGACGATCACAGCGTCGATCTCAGGCATTTCATCCAGCATCACCCTGAAATCCTTGTAGCCCTTGCAGACGAAACCCGGGAACCGCTCGCCATAGAACTTCGTGTATTCCTCCACGGCGACCTCCCTGCCGACCGGACGCTTGTAGAAGAAATCATCCTGGTACCGTCCCGCAGGATCGGCCACTGCAACAACACGCACGTCCTCGAACGGCTTCAGGTTGTTGACAACGCCCATCCCCATTCCACCGGCGCCGATCAACGCCACATTCACAATCTCATTCGCGCCTACGAAACCCATCGCTAGCTCCTTGTTCGTTTTCTGGTTTGCTTAAAACTCTATGATCAACCGTCATGACTTAAATGCAGTATTGTAACCTCATTTGACCTGAAGATAACTGGCACACTCGATGTTCAGCTGAAGCTCGCCAGCCTTCAACATGCCGTCTTCATCGCCTGATGTATCATTCGGAGGCAACCCGATAAACTCAAACCCCAAAACGCCGAAAAACTTGCCTCGCTCGTTCAACGACGACAGAAAAGCCTTCATCGATTCCAAGCTTCCACTCAAACCCAACCTAACCGGAATCTCCAGCAAGTAAGGATCCACGACCTTCTTCTGCTCAAGCCCATATGCGCGAATCGGCAGCGCAGTCACCAAAGCCGCCGGACGCCGCTTCCCCTCCAAGCTAGTCGCCTCGATGCTGTCGTGAGTACGAAACGTCAAGCCGCTACGCAATGCCTGACCTACCAGCGTCTCAACAGTCCAGCACTGCAACAACAGTTGGTAATTATATCGGGATTTGCTTGACACAGACAGCTTCAACACCTCAGGAGACACGAACACCCCCTGACTCTCAAAAGACGTCAGCATCTCGCTGAAATCCTGCTGGTAAAGCGAATTCATCACCCCGGAGCGAAAATCCGACACGCTGCCAAAACCACGCTCGGACAACTTCGCCGACAACATGGAACATGCCAGAGACATCCCCTCCTTGGAAGCTGATTGCAAACCGCCTTTCCCGGACAGACGCGACTTGTTCGCCTCCAATATCGCCTTCAGACTCTCGGAATCCATCGGCCACTTGGCTTTCTTCAGCCGATTCTCACGCGCAACCATCTCCCCATATCCGCCACGCAATTCATCTATCCGGGGACGCAACAGCAGCCAATACCCCAGCAACAGCAACGCCAGGCAGGTCAACAACCCGGCCAACAACATCTTGTGTACTTTCAAAAAACGCATTTTATCAAGCAAGACAACAGCAAAGAAGTACTACGGAGCCGTTCAAAAAACGCAACAGGATAAACTCAAATAAATTAGCATTCTACAACCGTATTGCAAGCAGCCCCAACGCAATAATTCAGCCTGGAAACAACGGCAACCAAACATGTCAAGCTCCTGGCTTTTTTTCATCATATTGTTGTTTTTGTGGGAAAAAAGAATAAGTTAATTACTTTTGATTCGGATTTTCATTGACGCATTCGTACCGGGATGTGGGAAAACAAGATGATCAGGGAATTAACCGAGGCTTTTTTCGGAGACGAATCGCCATTGCGCGACGACGCCAACGGGCACGACTTCAAGTACGAGCCAAGGCCGCAGCAGGTTCAAATGGCACTTGCCGTGGCCGAGGCGATCGACGACTGTGAATCCCTTTGCGTCGAGGCACCTACCGGCATCGGCAAGACATTTGCCTACCTTGTCCCGGCATACTTCAGGGCGAAATTGACCGGCAGGCCCGTCATCATTTCCACCCACACCATCAGCCTCCAGGACCAGATTCTCTCCAAGGACATCCCGCTGCTGGAGAATTTCCTGGACGAACCGATCAAGGCAGAGGTCGCCAAGGGGCGCTCAAACTATATTTGCCTCAGAAAGCTCAACCAGATCGCCGACATGGACCAAACCCTGCTCGACTTGGACAACTACGAGCAGGACATAAGCAGAATCCTCAAATGGACTGATAAGGCAAATTGCTCTGGCGACTACGCCGAACTGGACAAGCCGGTCTCGCAACTCTTTTGGAACTCAATCTGCTGCGAACGCGGAAACTGCCTGAATAACCAATGCGTGTTCTTTGGTTCATGCTACCTGCAAAACGCCAGAAGGCGAGTCGCAAAAGCACAAATCATCTGCGCCAACCATGCCTTCTTCTTCGCCGCAATGGCAATGGATGACAAAATCGAGGCGCAAAACAACCCAAGGCAAAAGGAACGGGAAAGACTATTGCCCGAACCTGTGGCAGTCATCATCGACGAAGGACATACCCTTGAAGACGCCGCAGCAAACCACCTGGGACTCAAGGCAGATACGATAACCATTAAAAAACTTCTCAACAGACTCTATTCGGAAGAGCGAAAGACAGGACTTCTCTCGCACATCGACTTCGAGGACAAGCGGGAACTCGTCATCACAGCCAGAAGACAGGCCACCCTCTTCTTCAACGCATTGATCAATTGGCTCGAACCGCAACAGAAAAACCCGCTTAGATATACAGTCCCAAACCATATCGAAAACTACCTTTACACGTCATTCGGCAAACTTGCCTCGGAACTCGACAAACTCGCGGAAAAACTCGAAGACCTTGAACTAAAAACTGAAACCAAGTGCCTGATAGAAGCAATCGAAGAACAAAATTACGCACTGAACACATTCTTCGCAATGTCGTTGACGAACTATGTCTACTGGTTCGAAATCTTCGGCAAGGACAAAGACGAAATTTCATTCAATTGCGTGCCCGTCGATATCGCCCCCATCTTGCAGCAGCGACTTTTCATGAAGCCTCCGGTCATCGTCACCTCAGCTACATTGGCGGTCAACAACGACATCAGGTACTTCCAGGAGAAAATCGGGGCAACCCAGGCAAGAGCGCTAATCCTTGACACGCCATTTGACTTCAAGGCGCAAGTCCAGGCGCATATCGCAAGAAACATGCCTGACCCGCAAAGCCTCGACGCATTCCTCGATCACGCAGAAGTCCATCTCAAGCACTTCCTGACCTTGACCGAAGGACGTACTTTCGTACTCTTCACAAGCTACAGGATGATGAACCAGCTCGCTGCCAGACTCGAGGAATTCTTCCTCCAGGAAAAACTCGTGCTCATCCAGCAGGGAGATGGATTGCCAACACTTAAGATGATCGAAAAATTCAAGACGACAGAACGGGCAGTCATCTTTGGAACGGCAAGCTTCTGGACAGGAGTCGACGTGCCGGGAGACGCACTCTCTAGCGTCATCATCATGAGGCTGCCCTTCGCGAACCCGGACCACCCGCTCGAAAGGGCAAGAGCAGAAAAAACGCAAAACGCAGGGAAAAATGCGTTCTTCGACTACACAGTCCCAGAGGCAGTGCTCAAATTCAGACAAGGCTTCGGAAGACTGATCAGGACGAAGGAAGACAAGGGAATCGTCGTCATCCTGGACTCCAGAATCCTATTCAAACGCTACGGGAAAACCTTCCTGAACTCAATCCCGGAATGCCCGGTCACGTTTATCGACTGAGAGACCGCAAAAGAGATCAGCAAAAAACACCACGAAAACTTTGATTATTTGGCATTATACATTAAGTTTAAAGTTTACTGATTTTTGCTGAAAACGAGTCGAAAAGACAGGATTTTTTGACATGCCTTCCTTTTTGCGTCCATTCAAGTCGAAGAAAATGCGGATTGTCCACTATGGGCACCCCGCCCTTCGCAAGATTTCCGAGCCGATCGCGGTCATTGACGAATCCGTACGTACCCTGGCGGATAGGATGACCTATACGCTGACGCACAACGACATCGAAGGCGTCGGGCTGGCGGCGCCCCAGGTCGGAGTCAACAAGCGCCTGATTATCATCGACACCTGGCTGAACAAGGACGAACCACAGGACGAATCAACCCTTTCGCCAGGAGAACGCCTGCTCAATCCGCTGATGCCAGTCGCATTGATCAACCCGGAAATAACCCTGGGACCAGAGGAAATCAAAAGCTCGGAAGGATGCCTCTCGCTCCCTGGAGTCGCAGGAGAACTACCGCGTGCAAAAACTGTCATACTAACGGCAAAACTACTGGACGGGCGAGTCATTCAAGTAGAATGCGACAACCTCCTCGCCATATGCCTGCAACACGAAACAGACCACCTCGATGGAACGCTCTTCATCGACAAGGCGACTGACGACGACAAGAAGCAAGCAGAAAGCACGCTCCGAGAACTCGCACAAGCCGAAGCAAGAAGAAAGAGAAGATAACCGAACATGCAACAGGACAATCCACATAGCCCTTGGCCGGGAGAACCATTCCCCCCGCCAATCCCGTTCAGATACATTTTGTATGGACTCTTTTTCTATCCCAGGCTAGCCCTGGTGATGACGAAGATCCATGGCTATTGGAAATCAAGCCTGGCGACAGCGCTGGCAATAGCACTCGTCGGAGCGAGCGTAAAGTCATACCTGACATTCGGACAGGCCAAAGAAGACTTCAGGAACCTGGCGCAACTCGTGGCAACGACATTGGGGACAGTCACAGTCAAGGACAACGAAATCTCATGGGAAGTGCAAACAGGGCCAAAAACAGCCAATGACGGAACATGGAGAATCGATGTGCTCGAAGAAGGTGACGACTTCCCAAGAAACCAAATCGAACATGGAGCTTGCGACAAGGGAATCGTCGTCACGAAAAATGGAATCGACGCATGGATGAGAATCCCGGAAACCGGAAGGATTTTCCCGAGAAGACTCCTCACGCCCGCGATCATCGCAAGCATCTTCAAATCTTCAAGCACGGACGAACCATTGGAAATCTCGCAAGAGCAAATGAAACTGCTCCCCAACCTGCTGGCGCCCGTCATCGCCACAGGCACAATCCTCTTCCATTTCCCTATCTACATCCAACCCGTGCTCTTCTGTTCATTCCTGTTCATTATCATCACCCAGCTCTTCAGGCGTGACCCAACCGCCAGTTTCAGGGGACTGCTCTCCTCGGCAATCTGCTCCTGCATACCGCCGTGCCTGCTTGCAATCATATTCGACCAATTCACCTTCCATACCGTTGACTACCATACCCTGTTCGTAATCCTTTTCTTCGCCTACCTGATCATCATCCTGTACGACAGGAGCATCGTCGTCAGGCGAGTACCACCACCAGAACCTTGACTAATGAGTCGTTCAAAAATCAAGGCAGCAGTCCAAGGGAAAGACAACCAAAAGAAACCGGAAATGCAAACTTAATTATTGTATGGTTCCTAGGTATCATTCGATACACATATCACAACTAACCCAAGGAAACTATCGACTATGGCCGCATTCATTGACATCCTCAAGCATATCGGCGCAAAAATTCTCGAATTGACCAAGCATTTCGCGGGCGTGACAGCTGACGCACAACTCGAGTTTGACTTGGGTACCTGGCTCACCATCATCCTCGTCATTCTCTTCCTCCTGGGTTCGGCATGTTGGGCTGCCTCGATCGCGGCATCAAGAAGACATCCGATTTGGATGCACTTCGTCTTGGGATTCGTTGTCCCCTGGATCTACCCGATTATTATCCTCTTCAAAATGGATATCTACGGCGAGGCGGAACGCAAACGAGCCGAACAGGAAGCGCTCCAGAAAAAAGCCGAGGCGGAAGCCGAAAAACAACGCATCCAAGAACAACTCGGCAAGCAAGTGGCGCTAGAAGAAGACGAAAGCGGCATCGAAGGAAAACAGTGGAATCAAAAGTACTTCGACAAAATCGGGCGAGACGAGGAAGGACGAAACGCAGGTCCATGGAAGGCAGTCATCTCGGGGAATGAAATCATCGTTCTCGAAATCCTCGAAACGGAACCCGAACTCGTCTATGTCGTCTTCAAGGACTTCAAGGGTGCCCCGAAGAAAATGAGAATCCCCTACGCGAAAATCGAATCCTGGAATAAAACCTACGACTACTGACGAAGAACGTATCTTCGCCTGCCCATACGATTAAAAAAAGGAACCTGAAAGCTATGTTTGAGAACATCGAAAGCAATGTCTCCTTCCCAAGGCTGGAAGAAGAAGTGCTCGCAACCTGGAACAAAAACAAGACCTTCGAGAAATCACTGGAGTGGAGACGCGACGCCGAACCCTACGTCTTCTATGACGGACCGCCCTTCGCAACCGGACTCCCACACTACGGACACCTGCTCGCAGGAACAATCAAGGACGTCGTGCCAAGATACCAGACGATGAACGGAAAATTCGTGGAACGTACCTTCGGATGGGATTGCCACGGGCTGCCGATCGAAGCGCTGGCACAGGACAAGATGGAACTGTCAGGCGCACCGGCAATCAAGGAAGCCGGAGTTGACCTCTTCAACGAAAAATGCCGGTCAATGGTACTCACATACGTTGACGAATGGAAGCAAACGGTCAGCAGAATGGGACGCTGGGTTGACTTCGACAACGGATACAAGACCATGGACACGACCTTTATGGAGACCATCTGGTGGATCTTCAAGCAACTCTGGGACCAGGGACGCGTCTACAAGGCACATCGAATCATGCCCTATAGCTGGAAACTCAATACACCCCTCTCGAACTTCGAGGCCAACTCAAACTACAAGGATGTACAGGATCCAGCCGTTACCATCAGAATGAAAATCCTGGACCATGTCTTCAAGGGAGCCGAAAACCTGACGCCGTACGTCTGCATCTGGACAACGACGCCCTGGACGCTTCCGGCAAACCTCGCAGTCTGCGTCGGACCAGACATCGACTACTGCCTCGTCAAGGACGGCGGCACCAATGACGCATACCTCCTCGCAAAAGCCAGGCTCGATGCATACTACAAGAAACCAGAGGAATACACCGTCGTCTACGAATGCAAGGGACGCGACCTGGTCGGTACCAAGTACGAACCAATCTTCCCCTACTTCAAAGACCAGCCCAACGCATTCCAGTTCCTTATGGACGACTACGTCACGACTTCAGACGGCACGGGAATCGTCCACCAGGCTCCGGCATACGGCGAAGACGACTATAGAATCTGCAAAAACGTCGGCATCGACCTGGTGGATCCACTTGACGAAGAAGCAAAATTTACCGGGCAAGTCCCGGATTTCCAAGGACTCAATGTCAAGGATGCCGACAAGCTGATCATCAAGCACCTCAAGCAAGTCGGAAAACTGATCCAGCAATCGACGATCGTCCACAGCTATCCATTCTGCGAACGTACCGACACGCCGCTGATCTACAGGGCGATCGATGCATGGTACGTCAGGGTCGAAGACCTACGCGAAAGACTGCTCAAGAACAACAGCCAAACCAGGTGGATCCCGGAATACGTCGGAGAAAAACGTTTCGCAAACTGGCTTGCAGACGCAAAGGACTGGAACATCTCAAGAAACAGATTCTGGGGTTCCTGCCTCCCGATCTGGATCAACGTCGAAGACGAGAGCGACATGATCTGCGTCGGCTCAATCCAGGAATTGGAGCAGCTTTCCGGCCAAAAGGTCACGGATTTGCACAAGCACTTCATTGATAAGATCGTCATTGTCAAGGATGGCAAGACCTACAAGCGCACGCCTGAGGTCTTGGATTGCTGGTTCGAATCCGGCTCGATGCCCTATGCCCAGCATCACTATCCCTTCGAGAACAAGAGAAAGGTCGAAGCCGGTTTCCCGGCGGACTTCATCGCGGAAGGGCTTGACCAGACAAGAGGTTGGTTCTACTCCCTGCTTGTCCTCGCAACCTGCCTCTTCGACAAGCCTGCATTCAAAAACGTCATCGTCAATGGACTCGTGCTGGCCGAGGACGGACGCAAAATGTCGAAGCGACTCCAAAACTACCCCGATCCACATGAAGTGATTGACAAGTACGGCGCGGACGCGCTCAGGCTGTTCCTTCTCAATTCCCCGGTCGTCAAGGCGGAAGACCTCAAATTCTCCGAAGCCAGCGTCAAGGAAATCCTTAGAACCGTCATCATCCCACTCTGGAATGCGACGAGCTTCCTGGCCACATATGCGAAAATCGACGATTGGAAGCCGGAAGGAAACAAGGCCCAGCCACCGACAAGAACCTCAAATGTCCTCGACAAGTGGATCCTCTCGAAACTGATGGAAACCATCGAGGACATCAGGGTGGCCATGGATGCCTACGACCTGCAAAAGGCCTCGAATCGATTCACATCCTTCATCGACAACATGACCAACTGGTACATCAGACGCTCAAGAAGGCGCTTCTGGAAATCAGACAATGACTGTGACAAGAACGAGGCTTACCAGACGCTCCACTACGCCATCGTCACACTCTGCCAATTGGCGGCACCATTCATCCCGTTCGTCACGGAAAAGATCTACACCGAACTCCGTACGGAAACAATGCCCGAATCCGTCCACCTGTGCGATTACCCTGTCGTGATCCCGGAACTTCTGGATGCAGACCTCAACAGGCGGATGTCCGACACCATGACCGCAGTCTCCCTCGGACACTTCCTCAGAACCCAGGTCTCGATCAAGGTCAGGCAACCGCTGGCCAAGGCAATCCTGGTCTCCGCTTCACAAAAAGTCCGGGACAACCTCCAAGAAATGAGCCAGGTCGTCGCGGACGAACTCAATGTCAAGGAAGTGCAAATCCTCGCCAACGAAGAGGAACTCGTCACGCTCTCGGCGAAGCCAAACCTGAAAAAGCTCGGTCCAATGCTGGGCAAGAGAATGAAAGACGTGGTGCCGCTGATCAATGCGCTGACCTCAGCAGACATCGCAAGCCTCAGAAACGGTTCGAAAATCACGCTGAAAACCAAGGATGGATTCGAAATCCAACTCGTAGAAGACGATGTGCTGATCCAAAGGCAGGAAAAGGAAGGCATGTCAGTAGCCAATGAAGGCGATATCACAGTCGCACTTAATACCAGGCTCGACCACGAACTGATCCAGGAAGGATGGGCGCGGGAAATAGTCTCGAAAATCCAAAACCTGAGAAAGGAATGTGGATTCGAAGTCGTCGACAGAATCAAGGTCGAATACAACGCCCCACAAGAAGTCGCAAATGCCATCAAGGAGCAAAAGAACTACATCGCCAACGAAATCCTTGCAGTGGATTTCATTCCGACGGAAGCCGCGGACGGCCTGGTCGAAATCGAAATCAACGAAGTCAAGGCGAAATTCAGATTGACGAAAATCTAATAAGGAGTCGTTCAAAAATTAAGACAACAGTTCCGGAATTGTCTTGAAGCTGTCCTGCCACTGTACTGAAAGGAGCGTATGCGCATACGCGACTGACAGGACGGGGGAAAGGCGGCCAAAAGAAACCGGAAATGGTAACTTAATTATTTAATGGCTCCTAAGCTAACATTGAAACCAATCCCACAAGGAGATTGAGCAATGCCAGTCAAACACGTTTGTCCACAATGCGGCCACACCCTGTCGCTCAACACCCCGATGCCGTCGTTAAAATGCCCGAAATGCAAGGTGTCCATGCCACCGGAAACGACGGGGGATGCCCCGGACGCACCAACACCTGCGGAGGCACAGCGCCCATTGAGAGTAGCGCGATCCGTCAATGTGACAACCACACCGACGCCCGCCCAGCAGCAACAGCCGAAGATGAGAACCGCGCAACCAGTCGCACAACAGCAACCACATGAAACCCAGTCGTCTCAAGTCGAAATCCTGGACCGGCTTACGGCCGTAGCCGAAAAGGAACGGGACCTGCTCCTGGAAAAAGCAAAGCTGGAAATCGAACAGCAACGGGCTGATGCACTGAAGCAAGCCGACCTCGAAGCACAGGAGATCATCGCCAAGGCGAATGCAGACGCCGCAGCAGCCGCAGAGCTCAAAAAACAAGAGGCGGAAAAGCATTTCCAGCAACTCGAAGCCGAAGCAAGGCAACTGCTTAAGGAAAAACTGATCGAAGAGGAAAATTCATTCCGAGAACAATCCAAGGAACGAATCCTCGAAGAAGTCAAGAAAATCGCCGCTGAAGCCAAGAACAAGGCGAAGGAAATCGTCGACCAAGCCCAGGAACAGGCGGACAAAACAAAGGAAGAACTGGAAAAACAAAAGGAAGCCGCCAAGCAAATCGCCTTGGACCACGCCAAGTCAATCCAGGAAAATGCTCAAAAAGAAGCCAAGGAACTGGTTGAAAAGACGAAATCCGAACTGGCAGAGCAAAAGGACAAGGCACAAAAAGCCCTGGACTCCCTGAAGCAACGCACCGAGGAACTGGATCAACGACAGAAAAAAGTCGAAGAACTCGAGCAAAAGATCCAAGAATTGGCAAAGTCCGATGGAAATGCCGAAAAGCTGGCTGCACTTTCTGCCGTGGAAATGGAAGCGCAAAAGGAACAAGCACAAAAGGATGCCGACCAATTGCTTGAAACAGCACGGAAAGATGCTGACAAAATCAAGAAGGACTCCGAAAAGGCTGCCCAGCAACGGATGGCTACCATAGAGAAGAGAGCCCTGGAAGCACAAAAGGCCGTCATTGACGAACAAGTCAAGAAAAACCAGTCGCGCCTCTGGCGCTTCAACCTGGAAGTTGCGCTCCTCATAATCATCGCAGTCGCCGCCTTGAATGCCACGACCATGCTGGTCAAGGTGCTCGATTGGTGCGCTTTCGCCATCATGCTTGGACTGATCGGATACGCGATCTTTGAAATGAGAACCTACCTCGCATCGCTCAAGGCACCAGCGCCAACGCCAACCGACCTTTCCGAAAATCCAACGACTAACCTGACGCCGAGCTCCAGGCCAATCCAATCCACCACACAAAAAACAGTTGCGTCGCCAAAGAATCCAACGAAGTCAATGCCTCTGATGCCGGCTTCGAAAAAACAGTCTCAATCAGCTCCGCTACTAAAGAAAAAACAAGCAGCCGACAAGCCGGAAGACGAGCAACCCAAGGACGAGCAAAAGCCGGAACCATCCAAGGACGAGCAAAAGCCGGAGCAGCCCAAGGATGAATTGCCTAAGGATTCCGAAAACAAGGAAAACTAAAGAACCGCCGGCACTCCTGGAAGCACCAGTTTCCGGGAGTGTTTTGTAATTGTCTTAACGTGTAGTCCGCAATGCCAAGCCAACTTCTTTCATCTTTGCTTGAGGTTTTCCCCTACATGGGGTTCCTGCTATTGCTGCATTACCTGCGGCGCTCCATCAGCAGCGTCCCACTGTACATGACAGTCGGGCTATACGTGTTGGTTGGCTTGATGATCGGAGTATCGAATTTCGCTGTTGACAGCCTGATGCCTGGTCAAGGCACCCCTCTTGGTTTCGGCAACATGACCTTGCCAGGAATTGCGATGGTGTTTATCGTCTACGAGTTCAACGGTACCCAGGATGCCCAGCGCCTGATCCTTGGCCTGCTGATCATCGTGTTCAGCGCCTTCGTCTATGCGCAATTATTGGTTTCATCCTACGCCGACCTGGTCTTCGACATGCTCTCGAGGCACTCCAGCTTCGCCTTCCAGCCTATCCACCTCCAGAGATCGCTCGCCATATTCGTGCTCATCCACCTGATCATCCTCAGCTGCATACCGGTTGTCTTCCAAACCCTTAGAAATTTCAAACTCCCATTCGCAGTGGCTCTCTTCATCTCCCTTTGCCTCGTCCTGCTCTGCCGGGAACTCGACCTCACTTCCCACCAATCATACATCAATCCAAAGGAATTCGCAAAATCTTGGCTGTTCAAGATGGCACATGCTTTAACCATCACGGCTATTACCTGCTTCTACATCAAACTCGTCAACGCAAAACCAGTCGCATCGCACCCTAGAAGCGGATTCTTCACGGAAATCTTCAGACATATCCAAACGACGGACAGGATGAGACAGTCAATGCAGGAGTGGGAAGAAAGATACCAGGCCGTCCTAGACCACTCATCAGAACTAATCCTACTCATCGACGACAAAGGCAAAATCATTAACGCCAACAATGCAGCCCTAAATACTCTCGATTCCTTGGTCGAAAACGATGACACAACCCTCGACTTCTTCCTATATGACAAGGATATGAAGCCGTTTACCTTCGATGACCTCTGGAATACACTTGATGAAGCCCCCAAAACAGTCCACTCATTCACAAACATGAAACTCAAAAAACAGGATGGAACGATGGTCGACCTTGACTTCAATCTCTCAAGGGCACTCATCGACAACCAGGCGATCGCGGTATTCATCGCACGAGACGTCACAGAACAGCATATCCAAGAGAAAAACCGACGCGAGCTGCAGGAACAGCTCATGCACTCCCAACGACTCGAATCCGTCGGAATGCTGGCAGGAGGAGTCGCCCACGACTTCAATAACATGCTCCACTCAATCCAGGGAAGCGCAGATGCCCTGGCGAAATGCGAGAACCTGACCCAGCAGCAACGCTCGATGATCGACAACATCGAAAACGCCACCAAGCGGGCGGCTGCCTTGACCGCGCAGCTCCTTGGCTTCGCACGAAAGGGGAATTTCCACGTGGAAAAAATTGATGTCAAATCGCTGGTGGAGCAAACTGCCGAACTTTTCAAGACCAACGCCAAGGGGATTTCGATAAAAATCATCCTTGAGCCCGGGCTACTCTCCACCAGTGGCGACCTCTCACAACTCCAGCAAGTGCTCTTGAACCTGCTCATCAACGCCAAGGACGCTGTCGCAAACAAAAAGGACAACCCCAAAATCATCATCAGGGCGGAGCGCGCACGTGCAAACACGCACGAGTGGGAACAACGACCAGACAAGGATCTCAAGCACGAAGACTTTATCTGCCTAAAGGTCAAGGACAATGGTTGCGGAATGGCAAATGAAACGAGACAACGAATCTTCGAACCCTTCTTCACCACCAAGGATGTGGGAAAAGGTACCGGAATGGGACTCGCAATGGTCTACGGATGCGTCACCAACCACAAAGGATGGGTCTCGGTCACCTCGGAACCAGAACAAGGAACAGAATTCGTCATCTGCCTCCCGAAAGCATAAATTCATCCTGCGTTCCACCTGACGAACACGGCCCATGCCACCCCTTAAACTTGATTTTTTGTCTTCCGAGATGATTTTACATAACGAGACAAATCATATTCCTTAACTCATTACCACATAGTTCGTACCACCTCCAAACCCAACAGGAACTGCAATGGCTTCCACACTCATCAAAAACGCGCATCTCGTTTCCCCCGACCTGGAAATCCTCAATGCTTCTGTCCTGCTCAAGGATGGCTTCATCCAGGCAGTCCAGGACAGCCCAAAGGGACTCAAAGCCGATGAAACGCTCGATGCACAGGGAAAACTGATGGTCCCAGGATTCATCGACACGCACTTCCATGGCGGAATGGGATACGAAGCCACATCCAGCAAGAAAGAAGCCATCTCGATTATCGCCGAAGCCAAAGCCAAGGAAGGCGTCACCTCAATCTGCCCCACTACCCTTACCCTCTCAGAAGAAGACCTCGCAGCCTCACTCAGATTCATCGAAGCATACAGAAAAAAACCAACCGGTGCCAAAATCATCGGTACACACCTGGAAGGACCATACATCAATCCAGAATGCATCGGAGCGCAAAATCCAGCTTATGTCAGAAAACCAGACTTCAACGAAGTCAAGAGACTCAATGACATCTCGCCAGTAGCCATTGTCACCTATGCCATCGAAATTGAAGGCGCAATCGACTTCACAAGGCAACTCGTTCAACTGGGCATCGTCCCGTCATGCGGACATACAAATGCAACGATGGCACAATACAAGCTCGGACAAGAACAGGGACTCGATAGGCTGACCCACTTCTGCAACCAAATGACGCGGCTGCACCACAGGGAAATAGGACTCGTAGGGGCAGGACTCTACAACGACTCAACCTACGTCGAAATGATCTGCGATAAAATACACCTCTGCCCAGACATGATCAGGCTCGCATTCAAAACCAAGCCGATCGACAAAATCCTGCTGATCACCGACGCAATGGAGGCAACAGGACTCCCGGACGGAAACTACCAACTCGGAGGACTCGCGGTCGTCGTCGCAGACGGAGCCGCAAGGCTCGCTTCAAACGGTGCCCTCGCAGGCTCAACGCTCCAGTTCAACACCGCCTTCAAGAACGTCGTTGAGGAAACCAGGCTCCCGCTCCCCGAACTCGTCAAGACAACCTCGCTCAACCAGGCAAACAGCCTCAAACTCAAGAACATCGCAGAAATCAAACCTGGATTCGTCGCGGATATCGTAATCCTCGACGACAACTTCAACGTCACAACCGTCTTCGTCGACGGCATCAAGCGCTAAGTGAATCCAATACCCACTGGGAACGCCCCCAGCTTCGCCGCTTTAGCAGCGACATAGCTCAAGTACGAACACCCCGGGTGCTCGTACCTAAAACCGGCTCGCTAGGAAGCAGGGCAAAACCGCCCGCCGTCCAACTAGGATTGCCCCCAGTTTCGCCGCTTTAGCGGCGACATAGCTCAAGTACGAACACCCCGGGTGCCACTACCTAAAACCGTCTCGCTCGGGGCAAAACCGCCCGCCGTCCAACTAGGAATGCCCCCAGTTTCGCCGCTTTAGCGGCGACACAGCTCAAGTACGGGCACCCCGGGTGGCAAAACCGCCCGCCGTCCAACTAGGAATGCCCCCAGTTTCGCCGCTTTAGCGGCGACACAGCTCAAGTACGGGCACCCCGGGTGGCAAAACCGCCCGACCCGTCCAACTAGGAATGCCCCCAGTTTCGCCGCTTTAGCGGCGACACAGCTCAAGTACGACCACCCCGGGTGGCAAAACCGCCCGCCGTCCGACTAGGAACGCCCCAGTTTCGCCGCTTTAGCGGCGACACAGCTTGAGTACGAGCACCCCGGGTGCCCGTACTCAAAGTGCTGTCATGGCATCAGCCGCTTTATTTAGGTTAAATCTCTCCGGCTCACTGCTTCACGGCAAACGATCTCAATTGGTATGGTTCGAGCTTAAGCACAAGCCGACCACCGGCGATTTCCGACGCCTTGTCGCCAGTGACCAGGTCAATCCATTCGCCAGCCTTGACATCCATGGCGAAGTCGGTCTGTTCATGGGAGGTATTGACCACGTAGAGCCAAGTTTGCCCGTTGAAGTCGAGCGTCCTAGCTTTGACAAGCGATGTCGAGGCAGGATGGTCCTGGAACGTTTTTGCGGGCAACGCCCTGAACGCCTTGGCAAAAGGAACCAGGTATTCCTCCATGCCGTAGGTCCCTACCAGGAAGCCGCCCTTGGAAATCCCCATCAGATCGTTGTACCTGAGAGGCAGGACATAATGCCTCATCGCATGGTAGTGCGCTGGATTGATCGTGGTCACGCGCCAGTGATGCTCACGAAGCCAGGGCACATTGAGGGAATTCACCTTGTCGTTGGGACTGACGTTCCCGATGGCGGATTCCCAGTACCTGTCGTGCATGTGAACCCAGGGATATCTTGCATCATTGAGCAGATTGTAGAACCCGGGCAATGTATCGAGGATCCGCTGGTGTTCCTCCGCCGCCTTCGAAACGTAGTGGTTCTTATGCCTCCATCTGTAGTCGGCAGGTACAAGTGCCTGGCATAGGACAATATTCGGCTTGTCCTTGAAGAGCCTTGCATCCAAGCCTGCACGCCTGTTCTGCATATCGACGAAGTCGGGATCGGTGAACTCAGGATGGCCGACATCGGCGGGCATGAAGGAATTCAACACAAGCTTCAGGTCTTTTCGGGTTTCGGCAAGCCTGTCTGCCACGACGGCATAGAAGTCCGCGACCTTTTGGCATCGCCATTCGATCCACTTGTCGCGATGGTTTGCCAGGATCCAATCCGCATAGTGCTTGCCCCGCATCGGATCGTCGGGATGTCTCGGGACTTGGATTCCCGTATCCTTCGAGAAAGCGTCAATCGCATAGTCGTTGTAGCCCGCATTGATGTCGCCCAGCCACAGCAGGCAGTGCCGCGTAATGTGGAAGACGATTCCCTTGAATGACGGGTGCTGTTTCCCCTGTTCCAGAAGCTGGTTCACCTCATCGAGCACATGCTGCTGAACGTCTGGATGGAGGATATTGAAATTGGGGGGCGTATTGTGCCAGCCACCTGGGTTGGGCTTGCCGGTTGACCAGATTGAAATCGGCGTCGAATGCAGAAGTCCGTTCTTAATCGCGTCCCTGGTGATCATTCCTTCGGGAACGGGCATATTGTTCTGGTTGATCGTCGGCATCATCGAAAGTCCTTCCTGGTCGAACTTGACATAGAATGCCTTGAGGAATTGCGGCGCGTGCGTCCTGGGATTGTAGGCTTCGCCAATCAAGCCGTGGTACCACGCGCCAGGATAAGCCAGAAGATTCTGACCGGAATACTTCATGTACGCGGCAGTCCTGTTTATCAGCGCCTCCAACTGGTCCAACTTCCCGCCATCGGCAGCAAAATCGTAGTTGATCGCGGGGTCCTCGTAGTAGAGAACGAGCGAACGATTCCATCCATCGACCTTAGGCGCCTCATTGACCTTCGCAAGCGGCAAGCCGCCCTTCACCTTGTACAAGCGAACAGCCGACAACGCCGCAGGCTCGCCGGCACGGGCAGTCATCGCTATCACGGATATATCCTGCTCGCGACACCAGTACAGGCAACGCATCGTCACGATCTTGTTCGTCGAAGGATACTCGTCACCGCAAGCATATCCTGTTTGAAGCTCATATTCGCCACCGGTCCTTTTTGACGTCTGGACGATCAGGTCGCAGGTCCGTCGTGCATCGTCCGGATAATCGAATTCAAAACAATACAAATGATGCTTCTCGGGCAACACAAACCGCAAGGCATATCGAGACCCCTTCTCGCTGTTGGCTTCCAAGTATTTCACATCGCCCAAACTGCCGAAACGAGTCTCGCGCACACTCGCAAAGCGATCTGCTGACGGCAATGAAGACAAGTCCAGCGAATCAACAAGCTCCAAAGCCAACTCTGAAGACGAGGACAACTCAGGATTCTTCGGCGAAAACAACAATACATCCCCAGAAAATGACAATTCGCCCAAGTCGGCCTTGACGACATAGCGACCAGGTCCGGAATCAATCCCGTACAAAAACTCCCTCGTCTCACCAGGCTTCAAAACCACCTTCTCGCTTAACATTTCAACACCGTTAGGCGACAAAAGTCTCACGACAGGCTCGACTGCCTCGCCGGACTTGTTCGCCAAGGAAAATCGAATCCCGCTGCCAGTCGAAACCATCTGGTATGGTTCGTGCACTCGCAACGTCAATATCGCTCGCTCACGGGCTAACGATGCAACCTCAGCCGCCGAAAGTGGCGCCGAGTACACCTTCAAATCGTCAATCAGGCCATCGGCCTGTTCAGAGCCGTACATCGATCCCACGAAGAAGCGCTTGAAATCCTCGCGATTGAACACATATAGATCCCCTGAGACCTGCAATGCCTTCTTAAGCGGTGAATACCCGTCCGAAATCCCCCCCGCCGGCTTCCCGTCCAAATAGAGATGAGATTCCTGTTCATTCCAGGTGAACGCCACATGCCTCCAGGCCTCAGGCCTGAACGGTTCATTCCTGGTCTTGTACGAATCGTACTCGTCTGCCAAATCGCCCCTGAGGGTGGTATCCCAGTACCAAAGCCAAATTGCACCAGAGCCGATCCGTGGTTCCTTGCGCTCGAAGCCGAACAAGTTCCTCCAGGCGTTGTAGTCCCGAGCCTTGCCCGGACGCCAAAGCGGCTTGTACCACAACGATATCGTCCCGCGAACAGGATCGACATTGTCCTTGAGTTCGTATGCAAGCGACGACTTGTCCGCCTTCATCAGCTTGACCGCCTGTCCAAACACCCCGTTGTCGTAGGATATCTCCTCGGCAACGACGGGCTCTGGGTTACCGCGAGCGGTCGTCGCCTTCAGCGTCCCGTCAAATGAGGCATGGAACAGGAGTTCCGGCTTGACTTTCGGGATCTCGGGTTCTGCCTGGGCGGGTCCAACAGTCGCTCCATACATCTTGAAAACGCCGGCTCCCAGGAAATCGAAGCGAAGATGCATCGACAGCGCATCCTCTGGGATTTCCTGCGCAAAGCTATAGGTCCTGCGTTTTCCCCTAAGTGTAATCGTCGTGAATTTGTAGTAGTGGCTTCGGGTTTTCGTACGTCCTTCGAAGTAGAGGTCCATCTTGACGCCCGGCGTGCCGTCCACATCCAGCGTAAACTGGTATTCCTTGCCGCGCATCGCCTCCAGATCCAAGCCCCTGAAATTCGTGTTGGTCTTCCGAGCACCGTTCTCGAACGCCGCTCGATTGTCGATCTGCACATGGTCGCCTGCCAATTCAACAAGCAGATGCTTCCCCAACTCCCTAGGTTCGGCATGAACTGAAAAGACATCCATCCCCTCATTGTCAAGCACATGATAAGCGATCTCGTCCTCAGATCGCTGAAGGCGCAACTCGCTCCAAGGACGAACAGGCAACGCCTGCGACAATCCATACAGGCTCAAAAACAGCAAGCAAACAGATAAGTTAATTTTCATTTCAATCACCTCGGATAAACAACTAGCTCGAGATCGGACTCGCGTTTTCCAACCATGCCACGCAAACGATACTTCCCAGCGCCCAAGCCACTCGTCTTTAACCACAGCTTGAATGACGTACCTGGAACAGAAACATCCGTAAATCGATGAACCTCAGCCCCTGCCGAGTCGAGCAAACGCAAGTCAAAGCCATCGCGCTTGAGCACTGCGGGAGATACGTTCAAATCAACAATCGAACTGACAACATCGCCGGACAAGCAAGAAACCGACTGCGGATACGAACGAAACGCACCGGCATGTACCTGAATCGGCAAGCCGCTCCTATCATGCACAGTACCATCATCGCCCTCAACGGACAAGACGCATGGCGCCGATGACGACGACACTGTCGCCTCAAGGACAAAATCAGTCGTACCCGCCTGAAGCCGCTTCTCGCCCAAGACCGCACCGCGGCCGTCGCGCAAGCGAAGCCAGCCGTCAACCGCCTTTCCCAACGTTCCTTCCAATGAGTTCAAACCTTCGTAAAGATGACCGGGACGGACATTCTTCAGGTAAAGTGACCCGCTTCCGGAAAACACCAGCCTACCCCACTTCTCATGTTCCAAAAATGATTCTTCAACTCGGGCCCAGCACATCGTCTGACCCCATGAATGGAATTGGCGACCGACATTGAACGTCCATGCCTCCCCTTCCTTCGGCTTGCCTTCCATGCCGAACGCCGACCATGGAATCATGATGTCCTGCACGTATCCGTGGTCGCCCTTGGCGCGCGACAGCACATTGATCGTCGAGGATTCCAGGACTTGCCCCAACTTCAGCCAGGTCTTTCGGTCGCTGGAATTCACGATCAGTTGATACATGGTTCCGTCAGGCAATCGGAAGAAGAATTCCATGCTATCTTCGGTCCACAAGTTCGCATCGTTGTCAAGGAGTTGCGCCTTGCCCAGCACCGTATGGTTTTGGTTGGCGATGATATTGATGCCCACGTTGTTGTAGCACACCCAGGCGCCTGCATAGCTGGGCTGGTTGATCCGCTTGAACTCCTCGTCGCTCGAACTCACTTCGCGATTGCGACGCTCCTTTGCCAGCATATAGCGCAACGGACCTGTCCCATTGCTTTCCAGGCATCGCTTCTCGTCCCATGTGGGCACCCGCTCAACATCGTCAGCAACCAACAATGCACGAATCGCCAAATCCGCCTGGGTTTCAACTACTGCCTGATGATTCTCCATGACCCGCAACATCGGCTCGCCGCCAATCACACGCTTTCCTATGATTCCACTCTTGTCCTGAGCCAATACCGCCCGCCAACGGATCATATCGACCCAGGATAGGCCACGGGCATCAATCGCATGATGATACTGAGCATTCACGACAGGCAAATCACCAATCAAAGACGACAACAAATCGGCATTCTGCTGGCGCAAACCACTCAAGATCCTGTAGTCAACCATGCCTTCGTGACATGATTCGATGCGAATTGACGACACCACGCCGTCAGGTCTCGCCACCGTCGAGGTCCAAGGCTTTCCCCAAACGTCCGCCCATTGGTGGTGCCCCTGGCTGTTCAAGCGATGAAGCAATATTCCGTACGATGGGCGCCTGAAGCCGAAGTTATAGCTCCAGACCTCGTCGCCATCCGCAGCGGTCTGCGCCAATCCCTTGTCGGTCCAGGTATTGTATTGGCGCCTTTTGTAACGCATCGAATGCCCGAAATCGATTCCCTGGTCGATCTGGGCTGCCGTCGGATTGTCAAGCAAGATCATCCTGTCTTCCCCCGCCACCTCGCGCAAATGGAGGCCGAAACGCAAGAATGTCTGACGCTTGTCAGAATGGTACGCCACTTCCTCTTCGGACATGAAGTAGCAGGGCGGGTACTTCTTTGCCTCGGAATGCTTGCACAGTTGCGCAACAAAGTCGCGATAGATGGCGATGTCGTCAAGCCCGGCTTCCTGGTATGCGGGCATCTTCGCAAAATCCTTTGCGGTACTCGCCAAAAAACGCAAATCCAAAAACAATCCTTTGCAGCCTCCCGCCTCTGTAATCAGCGAGACAAGCCTGTCCAGCGTGGAAAAATCGATTTCCTTGCTATTATCGGTCTTGAATTCAGGTCTGTAGTGGAAGATCGTCGGCGAGTTCATTCCTCGTGTCTTCAGGAATTTGAAGTATGTCTTCTGGGAATCCATCTTGTAGTCCTTGGCGGCCCATCGTCCCTCTCGTCCTCCCTGGTCGGAGGCGAAGTAAGGCATATAGAATCCCAGCGGGATCGAACACTCCGGGAAATCAACTGCAGGCACGCAGAGCACCACGTCAACATGACGGGACACCCCGTCGGCAGACAACACCAAGCGGCCGTTGTAGTATCCCGCCTTGGTTCCAGGTGGAACGTTCACCAGCAAAGCAACCCCGAATAGCGCCCCCGAACTCACCGTTGCATGACGCGCTTCAACCAAAAAGTCGCCCTGATAGTAGTAAGTCGATTGGGCAACACGCGCAATCCTTACATTCTCAAGGCCGATGTCGCCCGCTTCGCCGCGCAAACCGTCCAGACGAACGTCAAAATTCCGCAGGTCCCTGCTGGCATTGACCTTCAGGCAAGCCATTCCGTATTCTCCTCGTGGCAAAACCAAAAACAGTTCTGTCAACGGAAAGGGATTCTCATCAACATGACGTGTGTGAAGCGTGTCCTTGATGTAGTCCCAGCCACCAACGGCAAAGCCTTCCTTGTGCTCCTTGGGCAAATTCGGAAAGCAATCGCCTGCCACAGGCGGAGGGGCAAGCTCATCGCCGTAATCCAACTTCATCAAGTCAAAGCATTCAGGAGACGCCAGGCAAGCCACGGACAAAAACAACAGCAATAACGATGTAATTCTCATTGTACGCTCCACGATTTTTCGCAGCCATCCATTCATCGGATCAATTCATAGAGCATCTGTGCGCCATCGGCCGACTTCACGTTCAGCTCGAACGCCAGTTTTCCGCCTTCCAGACGGGTTTCAACCTTGCCCAAACGCTTGCCACCCATGTCAAGACGATAGACCGTCAACTCATTCGGCTTCTCAACGTCCAAGCGCACCTTCACCGAACCAGCTTTCATCAAATGCGGCGTGCCGCCCCAGCGAAGCACAGTCGAACGCGCACGCTCGCCATACTCCTGGCCAGTGTTGTGAAGCTCGGTCACGTGATTCAAGAGCAAGCGACGGCTGCTGCGGATCGGCTCGGACGTCACGCTCGACACCCATACCGTCGCATCAGCGCCCTCAACCGCAAACTCCCCAATGCCGGTCGATATCGTCTTGCCGACTTCAGCAAACCCGCCAGCAGTCATCGGAGTATCCAAAACCATCAAATTCTCCTCGCCGTCCATCAGGAATTGCTTGTTCGGAGTCTGGAATATCTTCCGCTCCAAGTCGGTCCTGTTGTCCTTCGGCAACAAGCCCTGCTCCTTGATGACAGCTTCGTAGCGGCGGGCGCCTTCTATCGTATTGAAATCACCCTGGTATGCCTCGTGGACCTTCGCCTGGGGAGCGTCAGGACTCATCCCGAAACTAACATCGGCGGGAACACGGGAACCCTTTGGACCGACATAGGTACCGACCTTCGTCGTCAAGCTAAAGCCATCTGTCTTCATCCACATATTGTGCTCGACTGCGTCCTTGTTGTCAACCCATCCGCGATCCAAGGTCATCGCCACCGTCTTCGTCGCCTCGCCTATGTCCCCACGCAGGAACAGGCATATCGTCGCACGATCTGTCAACTGCGCAAAGGGGTCTGCGACCACATCGAAATAGGTCGCCGCTCGCTTCGCGCTGAACATATCAGGCGAATGGCTGTACGAGAAGCGCCACAATCCTGCCCAGTTCTGCAACGCCGCCAGGCATCCTGTCGCTATCCCTCCAATGCCTCGGTACGGTCCCGGTCCACAGTAGTTCCATTCCGTAATTGTAAATGGACGGTCCAAATGACGGATGTAGGCACAATTCGATCCGCCGATCACCCCCGTCTTGATCACGCTCTTGTTCGGGCTGGTTGAAGGCAAGCGCCATGCCTTTACCAAAAAGCGGGGATGGTCGATGTAGAAGTGATCGTCAACATAGTCAAAGGTGCCACGGGTCGATGCCGCCCACAGCTGGCGACCGGAATTGTTCATGTCTGAAAACAACGCGCCGGACTTCAGTTCCTCGCGCAGGAACCTAGTCATTTCCTTGTACATTGCCTGGTGCGTGTCAAACCTGAATCTCGAATACGCCGTCCACTGTTCCGGCTTGCTGCTCGATGGCAATGCCTTCACCGGATACTCGGTTATTCCCAGCTTCTCCTGCCGTTCCTCGGCCGTAGGATATTCCTTTGCCAGCCAAGCATTCCATGCGGCAATCCATTGCGCCTCGCAACGATCTCGGAATGCCGTTCCCGCGACGCTACCGATCACGCCTTCGTTGACCATGCAGATCAGGTTCAGCGCCGGATCTTCCGCAAGCGTCATGCCGGTGTACGGGTTCTTATGCCCCAAGTACGCCTTTGCAAAACGCTTCCAGCTCGCCATCGCATTGGCGTTGATCGCGCACAATTGCTTGAACTCGTTCATCTCGATCATCCCTTCCTCGCCGGGATAAATCTCGGAGGCGCGCACATTCCTCGACACATACACGTCTGTCGTAATGTAGATGCCTCGCTTCTTCAACGCCGCGAACAAGTAGTCAATCGCATCGAGGCGCTTGGGATCCAGGTTGCTGGAATCTGTCGCCTTTTGTGCGATGATTGGATTTTCATGATGGTGGAAACGCACCGTGTTGTATCCAAATCGGGCAAGGCGATCGGCAACACGATCGCACTCTTCCTTCGTCAGAATGTGGGCGCCCATGCAGAAATTCACACCGTAAAAACGCTGGACTCGACCGGGCAACCCCGAAAACTCGAAGTTTTGGCCGACCGCCTTCGTCCAGCCATGCTTGCCTGCGGGAGCGTCCAGCTTCACCACATCCGTGAAATCCAATGCCGAACCAGCCTCGATCTCCAAGATATGCGTCAGCGGAATCCAGGTATCGTCAGCAGCCATCACAACTGGCTTGTCGCGCTCAAAGGCAAACGCCTCGGGAAACTCAAGGGACACAGACACCTTATACGTCTTCCCGCCCTTCCAGTCGTACACGTTTTCGCCGGAAATCTGCTCGTTATCAGGCTTGCAGCTCATCCGGAACTCGAATATCTCGTTCTTCCAGGTCCTGTTGTCCTGAATCAACACCGTATTCGTCGGCTCGGTGCGCAATTGAAACGTACCCAATGTGCTTTCAATCGACAAAGATTCGGTCTGCGTACGTGCAATATGGGTCTTGTCTTCGTACGAAACGGGAAATATCCCGCCCGTCCCATCGGCCATCTTGTACGCCTTCCCGCCCAAAAACTCAGTGCCCAAGGTCACGTTAGCATTGATGGAATGGGCACGCATATCCTGAGACGGCGTAAAGGAATACTCCAACACCAAAGTCTTCGCCCCTTCCTGACGATACGCAATACGCAGCGCCAACACCCCTTCAGCATCATTGTCGCTGCGGTTCTCGACAGTCACAATCCCATCGTCCTGTTGCTTGTCGTAGAACCCAGTAAATCCCTGGGCGCGCCAAACCGGACGAAATACGCAACCCTTGATCTCGCCTACAGTAACGCCATCCTTCGTAATCAGGCAATCACCATTGATCTTCATCCCGACTTCCCAGCCGGCACCCAAAGCAACAAATGACAGCATCGACACTAAAAGCAACGCAATTTTTCGCATGATTCCACTCCTTATATTGCAAGATGATATTTCATGGCTTCATAATCATCGGCCATTATGCATTCGATCCGATTGACCTCTTTCAAGTGCGTCAGGAATTCATGGCACATTTGAAGCGTTCCTCTGCCAAAGACAGTTTCGCTTGGCAGACGATATGCAACAATGACTTTTTTCGGCAAACATGCTTCAAGCATATTGAAGCGTTCAACCCATAAAATTGTCTGATCCTTGATGTCATTATACCTACGCCTGGCTAAATTGACTGGCGTTGCCGCCTTTAGGTCTTCATAGGCAAAGGGAATTCTCAAGCGATATCCCTCCGCATTCTCATATACTTTTGCCTTATACCGATCGACAAGCTCCAGTTCTGCAAGAACAGCCTTGATTCCATTGGTTATTTCACGCACACCATCAGATCTTGGCTGGGAGCGAATTTCAACCAAGGTTTCAAACAATTCATCCAAAACAACAGGCATGTTCTTTTCAGATACAATCCCTCGGATTCCACCGAACTGAACCAAGCCTTCCTTCATGGCAGCCAACGCCCGGAATGCAACGGCTGAATCTTGCCGCTGGCAATGATATTCCAGTGATTTCACCATGTGCGAAACCGATTCACCGATAATCCGAGAATCAACCTGATCAAAAAAATCAAGTACACGCTTCCTTACCTGATTCCATTCAACACGGAAACATAACTGAGCAGGAAATTCTTTCAACATCACAACGCCTATATTGACGAACTCGCCAGTCTCAATATCCGGCATGATTCGCAACGGCATGTATTTATATACGTTCATTATGCTCATATCGCTTATCTCTCAAACCCTCTCAAGCACTTGCTACCCGAAACAAATAACATAGCACCAATCACACAAATCCCAATTCGCGCATGTGCAACTATTCCACGGAAAACACATTCGCGAACTATACGTGGCTTTGCTCGTCGAAACAAAAAACCTTTTTCGCCAACCCAGCCAGAAATAGGCATGTCACATGCCATTTGAGTACGAAACCGTCGATTTTTGCTTTGTTTTTACGTGAAATAAAAACCATGAAAATGGATTTGCCATCATGCAGCATATACAGTATTCCATTAACATCTTCTCGTTCCATCACATTTTAGCCAAGAGGACTTCAAGATGACCTGGACAACTCACTATCCGGAACATGCTCCAAAACCGCAATTTCATCAAGGCAGCAACTCCCTGGGAATCACGCTCGACAGCGAAAAAGAAGTGGGCTACCTTGAAAAGGTCTTCACCGTCATCCCTGGCAAATCCTACAGGATCGCCTGCGATGCCATCGTTCCCGAATGCTCTTGCAACAATGCAACGATCATCGTCACATGGAGCACAACGGATTCAGACGCGACCATGGTGCAGCGAGACTATGTCTTTTTCAAGGACCTGTCTCCTACCCAACGCCATTTCGAGCAAGTCTTCCAGGCACCTGAAAAGTGCACCCACGCCATCATCTGGTGCATGCACAAGTGGCAACGAGGAACCGCAACATTCAACAACCTCGAAATCGCCGAAACCAACCCAGTATCACCAAAAATCGCAAGGCTCGCAGCAGTCAACCTTTACTACCCTCCAGCAAACTCAACCTTCGAAAGCAACAGGGCCGACATGGAGGCCGGAATCAAAAACCTCTGCCAAAATGTCCCAAGCCTGGATTTCATCCTCCTCCCGGAAACACATCCCAGCAGAGGTGTGCCGGGAACGTCTTTCCAACGGTCGGAACCCATACAGGACGGCCCTACTTTCAACCTCTGCAAGCACTATGCCGTAAAATACAACACGAACATCTGCGCAAGTGTCATTGAAAGAGAACAGGACAATACCCTGCACTGCACGGCTTTCGTCGTCGACAGGACAGGAAATCTCGCCGGATTATTCAGGAAGGTCCACCTTACAGTCGGCGAGCAAACATCAGGAATCATCCCCGGAAAAGAATTCAACATCATCAAACTGGATTTCGCAAACGTGGGAATCTCAATCTGCTGGGACAATTGGTTCTTGGAATCAGCGCGAATGCAACGGCTTAACGGAGCCGATTTCCTCGCCTTCCCCCTCGCGGGAGACGCAAAGGAATCACATTGGTCCAAAACATGGTCGGCACGATGCATCGACAACAGCCTGCCGATGGTCGTCTCAGTCGCAGACCCGAAAGTGCCTTCGGCCATCATCGACAGAGACGGGGTTTGGCTTGACCAAACAACGCAGAAACATGGATTCGCCTTCGCAGAACTCGACCTCAATGAACGAAAGCGCTCCTGGTGGCTCTCCGTCGGCCCGGCATTCGGAGACCCCTACCAGCTCTACCTCGCAGAACGAAGACAAATCGCATACAAGTTTTGACATAAAGTCATTGCCACGGCACGAAGACTTTTACACGACTTCGTACTCGAAACGCATGTGACATGCCTTAAACCTAAAAAAAGCAGTTGACGCCTTATGATTGTAGTGCCTTTACAAGGCACGGTCTCCTGGCGGTTTTCCCTCCCCAGGCTGAAGCCTGGGGTTAAGCATCGTTAAGCGCTTACAGCGCAACGTATTACGAAAAACCATGATGACAAGTCCGAACTATCTTCCTTGTCTGGTCCGTGGTTTCGCCCGTATGGATTGTGGACGACCGGTTCGTGCCAAGGACTTTGCGCCGTAGGCGCCCGACCATGCTTAACCCCGGGCTTCAGCCCGGGGATAGGATGCCCCCATGCCGGGCGCCTTGTAAAGGCGCTACAGAAGACCAACGCATTTCAATTCACCAACATGGTGAAATGAATAAACTTTCTAACTATTTGATAATCATCTAATTAGGAGTAAAATCCAGCTTCAACTGCTTTTTTTAGGTTAAAAAATCAACCTGTGAAAACGATTTTCACCTATTGGCTTTTTCAGGAAGTTAAGGCGCTATATCAACAGCACCAACACGCCTGCGGTAATCAAAAGTCCTCCCACGATGCCTTGCCAAGTCACGGCTTCGCCCAGGATCAAAAAGGACAGGATGATGGTCAAGGGGACGCTAAGCTTGTCCAGGGGAGCGACCTTGGATGCCTCGCCCAACTGCAAGGCACGGAAATAAAACAGCCAGGACAAGCCAGTCGCAATGCCTGAAAGGACCAGAAAAACCCAGGTCTTCGTCGAAGTGGTACGTATCTCGCCCACCACGCCGGTTCCAAAGGCGATTCCCCAGGCAAAAACCAAGATCACGGTCACACGGATTGCCGTCGCCAGGTTGGAATTGATTTCACGGACTCCAATCTTGGCAAACAATGCCGTCAACGACGCAAAGACCGCCGACAAAATCGCGAATAGCTTCCAGTTCATCACCTGACCTCCTTGTCATTTACTCTACTAAAATCACTGCAGTTTCCATTTCCACGTCCTATTATTCCATCAGTCGATTAATAATATAGCCCTTCTACGTGTTGTCTTCTATTAAGTTATGTGGATATCCAGTTGATGTAACCAAAAGCGCATTTAGATTATGAGAATCGCGAATCCAAGGTAGTTGTTCACGTCCCGCTAGGGCTAGTATCCGCAATCCAAACACTCCACCTTCGCCGTAAAAAACTTTTTTCTTCAAAAACATCACAGAGTCCTTTATGAAACCGATCCTCGCACTCATTTTTATAGCCTGCTCGATCCAAGCAGCCAACTTCACCGTGCCCTTTATTAAAAATCCACCTCAGATCGACGGTGTTTTGAACCCAGCGGAATGGAACGAGGCACTTGCCATTTCAGGTGCCAATCCCACCCGGCTCGACCATAGGAAAACAACCGTCTATCTCGCCTTTGACAAAAACCACCTCTATCTCGCCGTCATCGCAGAGGCTCCGCCGCGAGGAAAACTCAAGGCGTCTCCACGGGAAAACGAAAATCCAGTCCTCGACGACTCGCTTGAAGTCTGGTTCCAACCACCAACCCAAAACCGAACCATCGAACAACACAAATTCGGATACTTCCAGTTCATCGCCAACTCCATCGGCAAAACATTCGCAAACCACCATGATCCCGGCTACGGATTGCCGGCAAAACCATGGAAAAACAGCCTCCTCGCCAAGCACACAATTACCGACGGCAATTGGCATGCAGAACTCAGATTCAATGCATCGGACTTCGGATTCGATTCCTTCAGCGACGACCAATGGAAAATCCTCCTGGTCAGAAACTTCCGCACGCAACCGGGATACCAGGCGCCAATGACTGACGTCAATGGCTTCATGGATCACAAGTCATACTCGACATTCCAATTCAATTCCAATGCGCCGGCAATCCAGCAACTCTACAGCGAAATCAGGTTCCCAGGAACCTTCGTCAACAACTCCAATACCCCCTGCAAGCTCCAAGGAACAATCACGGCAGACAACGCAACAACGGAAATCGACCTGCCGCTCAATGCAAATGCAAACTGCGACATCACGTCAAAACTTCCAATCAACTCATCGTTAAACGCAAAACTCAAAGTCCTGGACCAGCAGGGAAAGAAAATCTGGAACAGAACAATCACCGGGAAGCCAAAGAGCGACAGGATCTGGTTCAATCTCGAATCCTTCGCCATGCTCGAGCACTCATTCAACAAACCCTTGGAAACAAAACCGGATTTCGCCGCCAACGACGACATCACCATCCTATTCAATCCAAAAGGAACATACGAACCAACTGCAGGAAGAACTAAAGACACAAATGCTCTCAAGCTCACGACAGGTACGCTCGCTTTCAACAACGCTAAATTCCAAATCCCGGGAAGCGTAAGCTTCTGGGTCAGGACAGAAGCGAAAAACTCAAAAAACTACAGGAGATTCATCTCAAGCGAATTCAAACCTTCAGGATATATCTTCCTGCAGGAACAAAAAGGTGGATACCTCATCCTCGGCGCACATTCGTTCAAAGGACATAAGCAACAAAACCTCGTCATTCATCGACTGCCAAAACTCGGAGAATGGACGCACTTCGCGATCAACTTCAATGAAAAACAATATGAACTCTACATGGATGGCCTCAAAGTCGGCGAACAAACCCATGGAATACAAATCGACTCCGAAAACCTTGGAAACATCCTGCTGGGAAACTCTGATCAAAGGGATTTCTCAGTCGCCAATCTCGCAGTTTACCAACGAACCCTAACAGATTCCGAGATCAAAGTCCTCGCCCAAGGCGATTCGCCAGTCAGCGGCGACATTCTTTGGTACCAGTCCATAAACTCCATCGTACTGGATATCAATGCAGACTTCGAAGACGAACAAAATAAGCACCTAACACTCAAGATCATCGACAATCAGGGCAACGAAGTCGAAACATTCCAGGTCAACATGGACGAAGGAACAAAACTGGAAACCGACAACGGAACCATCGCAGTCCTACACAAAATCATCAAGCCTAGCAAGCCACTCGCAGACGGCACTTACGAACTCAGCCTGCTGAATGCCAAATCAAATGCAACCCTGCTAAAGCGGCAGATCCAAGCAGAGCAATTCGAGTGGCTTGGAAACAACCTGGGCAAATCACGCCGAATCCTGCCTCCCTTCACCAAGATCGAACGCCAAGGGGACGACCTCTCCTGCATCCTCAGGAAATACCACCTGCAGCCAGGAGGCTTCCCAAGGCAAATCACCTCGCTCGACACGCCAATCCTGGCAGAGCCTATCGAACTCGTCGCAACAAAAAATGGAACGTCGATCCCTTGGACCACGACTCCCGTCCAATACCTTCCATCGGATGGCATTTCGCAGCAATTCACATCGTCCCTGACATCGCCTTGCCTGGACATCGACCTGACCGGCGAACTCGAGCAAGATGGACTGATCAGATACGACTTGACGCTCAAGCCCACTGACAATCCCCCGGACAGGTTCTATCTTGACATCGTCCTCAAGAAGGACATCGCGATCCTCTACCATCCCGTAGGCGAAGGGCTGAGATCCAACCCGGGTGGCTTCATCCCCGAGGGCAACGGACTCGTCTGGGGAAGCCGTTCGCTCCAGCAAACCAACATCAGCAACTTCATCCCATACGCATGGCTCGGCGACGACCAAAGAGGAGTCGCTTTCGCGGCAGATTGGGACAAGAACTGGATCATCTCGCCGGACAGGGACGCGGTCGAATACCATCGAAAAGACAATGGCGACATCATACTGCGAATTAATTTCTTCAATGAACCGAGGAAAGCCGGAAAACCACGCCTGATCACTTTCGCCTTGATGGCGTCGCCAGTCAAGCCCATGCCGCAAGGATGGAGAGGATGGAACGACCAGTTCACGACAAAGGGAACCAGAATCTCAAGATGCCTCTACTCGCCACCCTACTGGGGAGCATACTCAAGCTGGGGAAGCAGATACCCGGCTTTCAAGGACTTCAACTATCTCGAAAGACTGATCGAAGCGCTCAATACTGGAAAGGTCGATGACAATTACCTCAATGAGTGGGTAGCAAAACTCCTCGAGCAGCCACCGGAACAATTTCCCTGCCTGCCCAAGGGCGACTTTCGCAAGCAATACGCAATCAACCATGCCAGAGCGGGATTCAGAATCGCACAATCACTCCATCACGTCAAGGAAAAGGCAACAATCTACCCCTATACCTGCAACACAGACTCGGCACACGCACTCCCGGAATTCCCTGTCATGAAAGACGAATGGAAAAATGGATACCACGTCTATGACTCGTACGCAGACTACGCCATTTTCTACCTTGACAAAATGCTGGAAATCGGGTTCAATGGAATCTACGACGACAATGTCTTCTTCAAGGCGACATTCAACTGGGCGACGAACAACGCGTACGTCGATGAAAGCACAGGGAAAATCCACCCCTCCTTCGGATTGTGGAGAATCAGGGAATATACCAAGAGGCAGCTCACCTTGATGGTCGAAAGAGGACTCCCAAACCCATGGATCACCGTGCACCATACCAACACAAACGTACTCCCAACGCTCTCCTTCGCCACAAACTCGATGGGCATGGAATGGAAGTACGGAGCAAACGACTTCCAGGAACGCTTCACGCCAGACTACATCAGGACAGTCTGCCACGGAAGGCAAGGAGGCTTCTTCCCAACCGTACTTGACGGCATCAACGACGCCAAGGAAAACCGTACCTGGGTCACAAGAACCATGCTCGCAACCCTGCTCCCCCATGAGGTCAAACCAACTGCCCAACGAGGATCAGACGCAAAAACAATCCAAAAAACACTTGGCACCATCGCCGACTTCGAACCCTGGACAGACGACTGCATCGCACATAACTACTGGCAAAATGACTACCCGCTTAACATCGACAACAAGAACGTCCTCTCAGTCGCATACCGAAAAAGCAACAACCTTCTCATCATCTTCGCAAACAATGGAACCGACACCCCAAACGCCACAGCAACTTTCAAAAAACATCGATTCCTCAATGCCATAAACGCAGAGACAAATCTGCCGATCGAATGCAAAGACGGTACACTCCACCTCAACATCAAGCCACATGACTTCATCATCGTCAAGGCAACAATCGATTGATATCAGTATTTTTTGTTAAGGTAGACAAAACACAAAAGCCGCACAACCCAGCTCCGGATTGTGCGGCTTCATATCTTGGTGGGCCCAGCTGGACTTGAACCAGCGACCGGACGATTATGAGTCGTCAGCTCTAACCGACTGAGCTATGAGCCCCTTTTTGACAATGCCTTTTAATATGGCTTCCATTGAGGTATTGTCAAGCAAAACAGACACGAAAATCAACTCCGACAAGACAACCCAAAGCCATCTTTCAAAAACTACGAGGGGGATATCAGCTTGACGCAACAGTCTTCACATATAGTGCATATCCATGGGCATAAACCCAATCATACTAGGGCATTGCATGGGACATATGAATGCCACAAGAAGATTCAAAAGTTTGCGCCGTAGGCGCCTAACTATGCTTAACCCCATGCTTTAGCTTGGGGTGTGATGCCCCCCAGATTGATGCGCCTTGCAAAGGCGCTACAAAAGACTGGAGCTTTTGCAAATCGCAATCTTGTCCTGTCTTGTCAACAACGGCCGTAAAAATGAGCCGCAAGCGACCGCGGGCCGCCGCAGTTCGACGAGTCGGGCACCGTCACCGAGAGGCTCTTGATGGCGGCGATGATCTTGCTCTCCGTCTCCACGTCTGGCTTGCCGCACGAGCCGCCTTCCCCTGACGGGGTGTTCGCGGAACCGGCGAGGACACATTGCACAAGGGCAAACAACAGCAGGGCAATGACAGAAACCTGCCCTTTGAGAGAAAAACAGAAATTGGTGCGGAAATGTCTATGCTGCATAGTATTCTCCCTAGTTATTGTTTGGCGTTCTTCACCGTCGAGAACATGATGGCCAGTGTCAGAGGTGGAATGTCATGTTTCCACTCTATGGCTATTCTTCGCCTTATCGCCACGTATCGACGGGATGTGTCAGGAGTGAAATCAGTTCCATTGTGAAAGTAGTGTCGTCGTTGCGCAAAAGAGTGGCATCTGCCTGCCCCTCCCCTTCATCTGCCGGAAGGAGTTTCAGCGACATGTCGGGACTTGCCGGCACGAGACGGAACGAGAATTTCCGCGCCTTTCCAGCCTCTAGCTGTCCGAGATATACTTCGCTTTTTGGCTGGACTTCCACAGCAGGAATGGACGTGCCTGAGACGGTTAGCTTCAGGAACTCCTGTCCCGGCGCGTCGGTCTCGACATAGACCGTCCTGGTGAACTTGCCGGAAAGGGTGTTTTGGGGAATGCTGACAGACACGGAGGTATCCTGTCCAGGGGCTAGAGTGCATGGCGTGAAATCAACAATGGTACAGGAACATGAAGAACGCATACGGAGCAGATTCACAGGCCGTTCAATAGTGTTTTTTATTGTGAACATCACTTTGGCACTCTCCCAGGACGGAAACCCTCCTAGTGTGGCAGAAAAAGGCGAAACGGACAGTCCCTGGGCGAGGATTGCCCTAGTCATAAGGTATAAAAATACGCATATTGTTCGAAAAACAGTCATTTGAGTCCTGAATGATTATTTGTGCCAGACACTCACACTGCATCAGTGTCACGTAAAATGAATAACTTCCATTATAAAATATCCGCTTTTTCCTAATAAAAAAACTCTTACTTGATAATGCTTCTTGTAGTCAATATTAAATATCACAAGATTATCATCGATTTGGGAAAAATAATATTTTCCCCCATGACTTTGAGTCAATTTTAGATTATGTTCAATAACTTTTGGAACATTCTTCAGTTTCCAGGACGCGAGGTTTATCGGAATCTCTTCTTCGTAACTGATTTGAGGAATAGGAAATCCTATCTCGCCCGGCCTACTTAGCAAATATGATGTCGTTTCATAGGTAAATTTTCCTATTATATGTAATCCCCAGTAGTCTAACCATCCAATTCTACAAAAAAACAAATCATTTTCAATTTTAACGCATGTCGACACGATTTTATCATCTTTAATTCCAGGAATATTGTTAAAGTCACTTGCATAGCCGTGTTCATCAATGACTTGCATTATTGCAAAGAAAACAAAAAAAACTCCAAGGAACAATACCATTGTCAGGCATCCACATGGAAACCATCGTGAAAAACGCAAAGTTTTACTGTTCATTCTGACACTCTCCACTTTTCATCTTTGGCGGAAGGAAAATTGTCCATCAGGAATTGAAGTATCACCTTTAATTACAATCTTAAAATCTGTTCCTGCAACCTTTTCCATAAGAATATCCCACACTCCTTCTATCGTATTTGAAATAAAACCTCCTATGCTATCGAAGAGATTTCCTGCTTTATATGACTCAACAAACGAATTTCCATCAATAATATCATGCCATTCATATTTAATCTTGACATTCTTGTAGAAGATTATGTTACCTTGACATTTTGCTTTATAGTCAACAGACATCATATATACAGAAGTGTTCTTAAGCCACCAAGCGGTACTAAATGGTAAATCACCACTCAAAACAAAAACTCCTTTCACTCCATACTTCTTAGCAGCATTAAATTGACCAATAGATAGCATAATATAATGCGCCTAGTATAATGCCTGCAATCTTGCATCTTCTCGAATCTCCTTAGCCGTGGGAAGCGAACCTGCGGCGCGGGCCTTGTCGTGACCAGGCTTTCCGAGACGACGCTGTCGGGCATTGCCCTGTCGGTACTGGTCGCCAACCTGTTCGGAATCCCCGCCGGGGATTTTTTTGCGCTCTATTTTTTCGACTCGCCAAAAGGTCCCGCAAGCTGCCATTTCCTCGAGTTTTCAGACGTCTAGGCCGGTCTCGGCGCAGGGACGGGAATGCACATTGCCCGCAACCGAGCGCTCCCTACGGGACATTCCCGCCCCTGGAACCAGCATGGTTTCCTTGCATTTGCGAAAAAATGAAGCCTTGTTGAGCAGACACTAATTATGTTAGCCAAAAACAAAGGAGGCAGCATGAATCCGCCAGGAAGTCAATTTACCGTCATCAGGCAGTTTTTCCAGCTCGTTCCGAGAAACTTGATTCCAAGGCTGGCAAGGAAGCACAGGGTCGACAAAAAGGCCCGCACGTTCAGCCCCACCAGCCATGTGGTCGCGCTCATGTATGCCTTGCTGGCCCACTCGATCGGCCTGAACGACATCTGCGACGCCCTCCGGAACCACGGCGGCGCCCTGTCCACCCTGCGCGGAAGCACCCCTCCGAGCCGCAACGGCCTTTCCCATGCCAACAAGGTCCGCAGCGCCGGCATGGCGGAGGAGCTTTTCCGGGAAGTCAAGATCCGGCTTGAGGAGGCGCATCCGCAATTTGGATTCCGAAGCCGTCCCGGCGGGAAAGGCTACGCCTGCGTGCTTTGGCGTTTCAAGAGAACCATAAACGCCGTCGATTCCACGACCATCCAGCTTGTCGCCAACAGGTGGAAAAGCCATGGGACAGCACAACCAGGAAAGTCATTGGACAGCACAACCGGGGCATTCTGAAACGGGAAATGATGCCGAATTTCGGTTAAGTAGCAAAGGCCAAAAATGGTTTTTTGAGAAAAACGGCCTGCGCAAGTACGAAATCAGGCTGAATATGCCTGATTTTTGAAGCCTATGGGATGACTCTGGAGCTTTTCAATAATTCCGCCCTTATATTTAGTGTCACCCAGAAAACGGTTGCGTCAAATATATACCCCCACCCTAGATTCACTTTTTGATCTTGCGGACATCGAGAATTGGCAAACCACAAAAGATCAAGCTATACTAGGTGACTCACAAAAACGACTTCATGATCATCAACCATACAGGAACCACCATGCGTAAATTAGCTTTCATCACAACCATTCTCCTCGCCTGCGCAACGTTCGCTCTCGACCTAGTCATCCCGGGAGAAAATGTCCCGAGAATCAGCTTCCCGCCAAAGCAAGTCGGCTCGCAAACATGCACGGAAGTCACCATAGAAGGCAAAAAGGCATTGCGCATCGACTGGGATCCAACCAAGGCGCCCTGGTCGGAATTCTGGTTCTCGCCACAATGCAAGCTCCCTCAGTTCTACCAAGGCACCATTGCAGTTGAACTCTGGCTGCCAAGCGACATCAAAAACAGGTATCCAACCATCAGGGTCACGGACAGCGTCGATGAGGCAATCCAGCTGGAACCAACAAACAAAACCATCAAGCCAGGCTGGCAAACCTTGACCTACGAAATCGACACCACCAAGAAAGTCGCCCACAGCTGGCATCGAGGCGGTTACAAGTCGGATGACTTGAACAAGATCTACGACCAGCCGCTGAAACTGGGCGGAATGGCGTTCGGATTCAAGGACACAAAGGAAAAGGGGCACTTGGCAGTCGGCAAATTCACCTTCAAGTTGCTTCGTGCGCCATTGGACATCAACGTCGAAACCAACTGTCCGGTCCATGTGCTCAAGCCCGAGGACGTTGACAAGCTCGCCTTCACCGTCGCAACCGCAGACACTAGCACCCATGACATCACGGGCACCCTGATTCTGACCGATTCATACAAGAATCAAATCCTCAAAACGGAATTTGCCACCACGGTCGCACCTGGGAAAACCTGGCGCCTGCCCTTGCCAAGACCTGAGAAATTCGGGGTTTACTACCTGGACGCGACCATCCAGGACGGAGACAAAACCCAGAACAGGAAAATGTCCTACTGCCACATGATTCCTGCGGGACCAACGCCAGGAAAGTCCAAGGGATTCATCTTTGGCGTTCAGCAACACACGGAGCGATATCCGCTCGAAGAACAGAAGAAAGAAGCGATCGCCGCCGGGCTGATGGGTGCAAAAGTCTATCGTTGCGGCGCAATGTGGTGGGCCTCGCAACGAGAAAAGGATGATGTGCCGGACTTCTCCAGGGTCGAAGCCATCTTCAAGCTCTATGAAGAACAAGGACTCGAACCACAGGTTCTCTTTGGAAACCACTACGGGAATTGGGCCCGGGATCCAAACTGGAAACCCTTCACAACGATCAAGCGATGGACCCGATCCCACAACTTCGCTCCCAACATCCAGGAATACGCCAAGTACGTCAACCGATTCATGACGCACTTCAAGGGACGCGTTCGGTTCATCGAAAGCTGGAACGAACCGGATCTGCTTGGATTCGCCAATTTCCCAATGGAAACATACAACGAAATCCAAAAGGAGTATTACAAGGCAGCCAAGGCGGCAGACCCGAATGTCATCGCCTTGACTGGCGGATACACGGCTTTCAGGCTCCCTTGCCCGGAATCCTCTCCGCATCCAGAGTACTTCACGCAAAGCCTCGTCGATACCAAGGGACACTACGACGTCGTCGCCTTCCACGCACACGGACAGGTGTCAGGCTACGCACCGCAGGTTGACAAGATGAACGCCGCCTTCAAGGAACTCGACATCGACAAGCCCTGGTGGTCAAACGAAACGGCAGTTTCCTCAGTCAACATCGGGGAAATGGCCCAGGCCGAAACGCTCTTCAGAAAACTATTCTACTGCTGGGCTAATGGAGGAATCGGCTACAACTGGTATGTCAATCGAAACAAGGGATTCGATCCGAAAGACAGCGAGCACCACTATGGCATGCACACGATGGACTTCTATCCAAAACAAGTCTATGCAACATACAACATGATCGCAAGGCATTTCAAAGAAGCCCAATTCGTCAAAGACTACAAGCTCAACAATGACTTCAGAACTTACCTCTACAAGGCAAAAAATGGCGATTGGCTGATCCCGACCTTCATCATCACAGGAAGGAAAACCCTGCCAGTTTTGCTTGGAAACATCACTGGCGAAGCGTCGGTCATCGATATCTTCGACAACGAAACCCCGCTCAACACCAACCAGCAAATCGCGCTGATCACACTTGACAACAGAAGCAAGACAATCAGGGTCAAAAACCAAACGGAACAGCCGACGATGAATGTTGACATAGTCAACATCCCAACATTCTGCCTGATCAAGCCAAACGAAGACAATTTCCTCAGCATCGGCATCGCCAATCCAACGACGAACAGCCTCGATGTCACCGTCACATGCAAGCAACCCAACCAAGTCAACCTCGACTGGACAAAGCAAACATTCAGCCTCAAACCAAACGAAAAATCAACCGCAAAGCTCAAACTGACTCCAAAAAGCAACGACATCTTCAAGACAACCGATAACTTCACGCTCGATTGCACCATTCAAATCAACCAGGCGGTCGCGCAAACGGCACAAATCCTCTGCAGGCCGGTAACGATCGTCACCAAGGATACGCCCGCTGTATTCATCCTTGACAAGCATGAGCAAATCACATCGACGGTGGTCAACGAACCCAATACAAGGCACCTCTTCTGGAAAGGCAAGGACGACCTCTCGGCCGTGTTGACCATCTCAAAGGCAGGAAATGACATCCTGCTCAAGGCAGTCGTCAAGGACGATATCCACAACTCAATGGAAAAGGACGACGCCATCTGGAAAGGCGACAGCATCCAAGTCGCCATCCTACCGCACAACAACAACATCGCGCCATGGGTGTTCGGCTTTGCGCTCGGCAATGACAACTCAACAAAGTCATGGGTCTGGTTCCCCACGGACGACAAGCTTGGACAAAGCCTCAAGAACGCACTCAAGCCGACCATCCAACGAGACGAAGCGGCAAAGACCACAACCTACTCCTGCATCCTGCCAACCGATGCCCTCAAGGTCAATCCAGAACAAGGATTCTCATTCAACTTCATGCTCAACGATGCCGACGAAAGCACCCGCGAATCAATGATGATCTTTACCCCGGGACTTGGTTCCGGACCTGCACTCAATACAGAAACATACCCCGTTATCGTCACACAATAGCTTTTTCAATGCTTTCCTCAATAATACGAAAAGCACTTGATTTTTGGTCTATGCATTCGTATAATTTTAAGTTGTTATAAATTCATTTCTTAAAGCACCACAAACCTGAGTAATGCCATGAAAAAAGATCGTCACTTTACCTTGATTGAACTATTGGTTGTCATCGCCATCATCGCCATCCTGGCGGCCATGCTGCTGCCCGCCTTGTCAAAGGCACGGGAAAAGGCGCGTGAAATCTCCTGCGTGTCCAACAGCAAGCAATTGGGACTCGCCATGAGAATGTACAATGACGACAACAACGACCATTTCCCCATACGCCGCTGGGATTCGCCAAACAGAAACGTCAACACGCACAATCCTTCAAAGATGGCAACTTGGCGCGTCCTGATCTGCGAGTATGTAGGCGACACGAAAGTCTTCAACTGCCCAAGCTCAACCTACAGCTACTCATCCGACCCAAAGGCTGGAAAGGACGTACCTGGAGAATCGGAGCTTAAGAGCGGCTACGGAATTAACATGGTTCACTACAGCAGATATTGGAGATGTCCTCCCGTCCTTTGCATCAACCTCGAACAGGGCACGCCAAAAACCTTAGACGCCAAAAATCCGTCGCAATTGATCGTCATTGCCCCCGCAAGAAACCATGGTTACGGCATCAGCGACGGCGACGCAGGATCCTTGAATACTAGCAACCAATTCCTCTACCAACCTGACGTATCATACCCATTCCACAATGGCGATATGCTCCCCCTCGTCTTCTGTGACGGCCATGTCCAAGTGATGAAGGGACGCACAATCCCGTGTACCAACTCCGAATGCTGGTGGTTGCTCACAGGCAAGCACTAAGCCTTTTCCCTTTCCTCAGGCGACTGGATACACCATCCAGCCGCCTTTTTTTGTCCGTTCTCATCGACAAAAAACACGCATCCCACACTTTTACCCTAAAAAAAGCAGTTGAAACTGGATTTTGTTCCTAATTGATTGACTACCATATGGTTAGAAAGTTTATTCCGTTCACCATATTGGTGAATTGAAATGCGTCAGTCTTCGGTAGCGCCTTTGCAAGGCGACCGGCATGGTGGCATCATACCCTCGGCTGAAGCCCCATAAGCGTCAGGTTGTTTTCGCCTCTTAATCGTTTTTTGTAGGAAAACATATCTCTTTTATAATGCATAAGTCCTTATAACGCAATGTATTAAGCTCGGAGAGCTGGCATCATAAGTAACCCCGTTATGAAAATGTCAAGTGGCGTCGGGAGTAGAAAGCGTTGAATTTTTTGATTTTTTCTGGAATTTACCTT
>JAGVUR010000068.1 GCA_019136135.1 Verrucomicrobiota bacterium | reverse complement strand
CAAGCAACGTGATGCTGATAGGGGTTCGACTCCCTAAGCCAAACACGTTGCCGCCCTCTTTTCGCCGCAGTTCTCCACTAGTTCGGCAGTTACCCCTCAAATTGAATACATAGAGGATTGCGCGTTATATATAGAGACTGTATTTTTGAGGCTATTCAAAACAATAATGCAATTAGGAGGCATCATGAACAAGAAATCGACGTATTCAGAATGGGTCAAACAATGGCTGGAACGGAAAGAACAACTGGTCAAGGAATCGACCTTTGCGGCGTATTCCAACATTGTGGTAAATCATCTCATCCCCAAATTTGGTGATATTCTGCTTGAGAATATTTCGGAAGAGCTGATACAGGATTATGCGCTCCATCTTCTGCGCTCAGGTCGCCTTGACGGTCAAGGCGGCATCAGCGAACGCAGTGCAAGAGACATTGTCGTCGTTCTCAAAAATTCTCTCAGGGACGCAATAAAGCATAAATTGCTTCCTCCAACGGAAATAGACATTCTGTTCCCCAACAACCAAGATCGTTTTAAGATTAAAATCGTTCCGAAGTCGGATCAACAGAGACTGATTCAGGCAATATATCTTAACCTAACGACTCGTAGTGCCGGGATTTTGCTGGCATTATATACCGGACTGCGGATTGGCGAAGTTTGCGGGTTGAAATGGAGTGATATTGATTTTGAGAACAAGATGATTCACGTCAGCCGGACGCTTCAACGAGTTTACCGGAAACAGCTGGATGGAACCGGAAAATCAAAAATAATTATTGCCTCTCCCAAGACGAGAAGTTCTGCACGAGAAGTTCCATTATCCTCTCTGATTTTTCCTGTCTTGAGAAAACTTGCAGGAAATTCACCCGATGCCTTCTTTCTGAGCGGGACAGAAAAATGTGTCGAAGTTAGAACTTTTAGGACTTTTTTTGAGAACTTTCTGGAAAAGAACGAAATCGCAAAAATCAATTTTCATTCGCTCCGGCACACTTTTGCGACACGTTGTATCGAAGCCGGAGGCGACTGTAAGACTGTCAGCGAGTTGCTTGGACATGCGACCGTCAATATGACGCTTAATTTGTATGTTCATCCGCAGATTGAGCAAAAACGGAAGTGTGTTGAACTACTTAACGATTTAATGTAAATCACTCGCCTTCTTGCACATTCTTAAATTTTATCCAAAAGGAGTAAGACAGAAATGAAAAGCCTGCTTGAATATAGCTCTCATGCTTTGATAAAACAAATATCGTATTTGAATTTTCTGCGTTTTGTGCTTTATTATTGATGGAGCGCTTTTGTCCGCAATATCATGTTAGGGCATTCATGAAAAGTTATATCGCCATAGACTTAAAGTCGTTCTACGCCTCGGTGGAGTGCGTCGAGCGGGGGCTTGATCCGCTCACGACCAATCTTGTAGTGGCGGATGAGAGCCGGACGGAAAAGACGATCTGTCTTGCAGTATCGCCGTCGCTCAAGGCATACGGCATTCCCGGACGAGCCCGGTTGTTTGAGGTGGGGCAGAAGGTTCGTGAGGTCAATGCCCAGCGCCGAAGCCATGCCCCCGGACGCAGGTTCACCGGCAAATCCAGTCATGCACCGGATCAGAAATCGAATCCGGCCTTGGAACTGGATTATATCGTAGCGATGCCGAGGATGGCGCGGTATATGGAAGTCAGTTCGCAAATCTATGGCATTTACCTGAAATACATTGCACCGGAACACATTCACGTTTATTCCATCGACGAAGTATTCATCGACGCAACGCAATATCTGAAGCTCTATAAAATGTCTGCCCATGAATTTACGATGAAGCTGATTCTAGAAGTGCTTCAAACGACAGGGATTACCGCGACCGCCGGAATCGGCACGAATCTTTATCTCAGCAAAATCTCCATGGATATTGAGGCAAAACATATTCCGGCGGATCAGAACGGCGTGCGGATTGCGGAACTTGACGAACAATCCTATCGGGAAAAGCTCTGGATGCACCAGCCGCTGACCGATTTCTGGCGTATTGGCCACGGATACGCCGCCAAACTCGAATCGCTCGGATTGCGTACCATGGGCGATGTGGCGCGAATGTCCGTTAAAAACGAGGATGTTCTTTACCGGATGTTCGGAATCAATGCGGAACTGCTGATTGACCACGCGTGGGGCTGGGAGCCGGTCGGGATTGCCGACATCAAGGCCTACAAGCCGGAAAACAACAGCATCAGTTCCGGGCAGGTCTTGCAGGAGCCGTACAGCTTTGACAAGGCGCGGATTGTCGCGCTGGAAATGACCGATCAGCTTGCGCTTGATCTTCTGGCGAAACACCTTGTAACCGATCAACTGGTTTTGACCGTCGGCTACGATACGGCCAGCGTCTTCGAGACCTACGCCGGAGCCGTCACGGTGGATCGTTATGGGCGGAAAGTTCCGAAAGACGCACATGGTTCCATAAACCTCAATCGACAGACCTCGTCTGCGAAAATGATTGTCGAAGCGATGATGACGCTCTTTGACTGCATTGTCAACCCGGAACTTCTGATCCGGCGAATGACTGTAGTGGCAAACCACATCATCGACGAAGACAAAGCCGCCGTGTCCGCTTCCAGCGATCAGCCCGACCTCTTTACCGACTACGAGGCTCTCGCGCGTCAGAAGGACGCGGAAACGGCTGAATTGGAGAAGGAAAGGCGTTTGCAACTGGCCGTTCTCGACATCAAAAAGAAACTCGGAAAAAACGCCGTACTGAAAGGCATGAACCTGCTGGACGGAGCGACTGCAAAATCACGGAACGAACAGATCGGAGGGCATCGAAAATGAAGAATCCATACGATGATATCCTCAATCTGCCGCACCACGTCTCGCAGAATCATCCGCAAATGTCGATGCGTGACCGCGCCGCGCAGTTTTCGCCGTTTGCGGCCTTGACCGGATATGAAGATGCCATCGACGAAACCGGACGGCTGACGGAACAACGGCGCGAATTGAGTGAGCAGGAACAAGCGGAAATAAACAGTTGCCTTACTTCCATTGCGTCAAAATTGAATCAACAACCCAAGGTTCGCGTAGAATATTTTGTCCCGGATGCCGTAAAAGCCGGAGGCGCATACGTCACTGAGACCGGGTGCGCAAAAAAACTTTCTTTGGCTGAGCGGACAATCACCCTGAACACCGGAACTGTGATTGGTATGGATGATATTGCACAAATCAGTGAATTTTGAATAGATAAACGCCGAAAGGAATGCAAATGAGTAATGAAACGCTTTTGATTATTGATGTTCAAAAGGCATATTTTACGGATGGCCCGTACCTGCTCAATCACCCTGTGGAAACAGCGGAACGGATCAAACTTCTTCTTGACCAATTTCGCAAGGAGCAAAAGCCGGTGATTTTTATCAAGCACCGTTTTAAGGCCAATTCGGAAATCAGCGATATCGTCCAACCGCAGGATGGAGAAGCGATCATTGAAAAAAGCTATCCCAATTCCTTTCTGGGGACGGAATTAAAAGAATATTTGGACGCTCATAACATCAAGAAACTCGTTGTGGTCGGCATGATGTCTCACATGTGTGTTGATACCACCGTGAGGGCGTGTCAGAATTATGGGCTGGATGTCGTTGTCATTGACGACTGCTGCACCACCAAAGCAATTTCCTATAACGGAGAACCCATGGATGCCGACACTGTTCACAAGGTTTTTATGGCTTCCCTAAATGGCATGTTCGCCAAAGTCATGCCCCTGGCTGATTTCATGAAAAAATAATTTTGATATGAGAACGGTATTTTCAACAAAAAACTGGACTTACAAATTCGTTTGAGAGAGATGCGCCCTGATCATTGACTCGAATACCTTCTTTTTTTTGCGAATACGACTTGCGTTTGTTGTGTGGTGAGATATATTAGAAAAGTTGAGCATGACAGGATCACTGCTTTTATAGCAAACTATAAGAACCGCTATAAAGGCATAAATGGTTTATTGCCAGTTCTGTACGGCTCAGAATTGCGGGTGCGAATTTGCAAATGCTCCGCCACCTTTTAAGCCATTCCCGAGAATTCCGGGGATGGCTTTTTTTAACGCCGCCTTAGCATACGCGACTGACAGGAGAAAGGCGGCCAAAAGAAACCGGAAATGCAAACTAAATTTTTTAACGCCTCCTTAGCCTTGCCGCGAAGGCTCCGTCGTGGTCGGTCGTCGGGAGGATCAGTTGATGTTCTTCGAGTATGAAATCTTGGTTTCTTTCTAGGAATTTTTGGATTTGCGCCAGGTTTTCGTCATGTTCGATTGAGCATGTTGAGTAGACGATCCGTCCATTTTTCTTGATATGCTTGGCCATGTTGTCAAGGATTTTTGCTTGGATTTCCACGAGTTCGTCAAGTTTTTTATTTGAGAACGTCCATTTTGCGTCTGGCCTTCGCCTGAGCACTCCTGTGTTTGAGCATGGGACGTCGAGGATTGCGCCGTCGAGGAGCGAAGGGGGCTTGAACTCGGTTGCATCCTGCTGGGAGATGGAGGCGCATGTGAAGGGCTTCAGGTTTTCTCTTAGGGTGTCGAGCTTGTTTGGGTTGACGTCCGAGGCGAGGAGGATGCCGCAATCCTTCATCATTTCCGCGATGGCGACGGACTTGCCTCCCGGTGCAGCGCATGGGTCTGCGATGATTTCGCCAGGTTTGGGCTGGAGCATCGTCGGCGGCAGGAGCGTAGCTGGATCCTGAACGTAGAATTTTGTTTTTCCCTTGAGGATTTCCGTTAGCTTGGCCTGTTTTGCGGTTGTGAAGAAGGCTTGGCCGGGCGCCCATGGGAATGGCTGTAGTTTCTGCAGTTCCCTGGGTATTGTTGGATCCATCTGCGGGGGGAAAGTCCTTAGCCTGAGGCATGTGCTGGCTTGCTGGAGGATGTCTTGGGCCAGGATGGCTGCCTGCTCTTCGCCGAATTGCCGGATCCACTTGAGCCAAAGGATTTCCGGCAGTCTGAACTTGACGTGCACTGGTGCGCCTTGGAAGAGATCGGTGCCCTGTTGAATGATGCTGCAGATGGTTCTAAGGGTCGCGTTGACGAATCCCGCCTCATGGGGGGAGTACCTGCGCTTGACGAAGGCCGTCGCTACGTCGACCACATGGGGCGCGGGAACACCGTCCAGGCAGATGATTTCTGCCAGTGCCCATCGCAGTACCTTCCTGGTACGAAGCTTGACTTTGCCTGAAGCATGCTTGTCGATAAGCCAGTCGAGTGCGTTTTGGTGCCTGGCAATAGTGAAAAGCAGGTTTTGTTCCAGTTTCGACTCCGTGAGGTCGGCAGGACCTGCCTGTGCTCCGAGCTTGTCCTGGCAGGCTAGTACATTGGCTATGGTATCTTGGAGGTTGATTTTCATGGAAAGTAAATGGATGTGGTTTTTGGGAGGAATTTCGGGTTTTCGTGGTTTGTTTTTTGTTCATTTTCCATTATAATAAGAATATTTTAGATTATTTCAACAGTCTTCCTGAAAATCATTGTCTTCAGGGACGGTTTTTATATAGGCGAGGTCGTTAGAAATAGGAGTAGGCATATGTTGTTTAGGACTGTTTGTTTTGTGGTTCCGTTGATGGTTTCCGTTTCGATGTTGCACGGTCAAGCGGATTTGCGCAGCATGAATAGGGAATTTGCGCGGATTCGTGCCGACATGAAGGTGTTGCAGGAGGATCAGATCCACTTGCTGAACCGCATCAACGGGTTGGTCCAGGAGAATGTCGCGAAGGAAGCCCAGATAACGGAGTTGCAGAAGTTGCTGGCGGCTTTGGAAGCGCGAATCCAGGGAGTGGAAGCTGAATTGAGGACGCGTTGCGACCAGCTCCAGGCGGCGATGGAGAGCGAGAAGGGCGTCAGGAGAAAGGAATTGGATACCGCCATCACGGCGATGTCCGTGGAAATCAGCAAGCTGGACAAGGTGGCCGCGGCTGCGGCGGCAGCGGCAGCGGCCGACCAGACGGCGCGTGCGCGTCCCGCATACACTGGAAAATATGTCGAAATTGAGGTTCTGAAAGGCGATACGCTGAGCGCCATCGCTGTGAAGGCAGGCGTGCCCGTGTCCACATTGCAACAATTGAATGGCTTGAAGGATGATACGATCCGGATCGGACAGAAGCTTAAGGTTCCGGTGGCGCAGTAATAATTTGGTAGTCGAAGATGGATTGGTGAAAAGGTATGGAAAGGTCTGAAATCAAAGGCAAGATATTGGAGTTGCTGGTTCGCAACGGCAGGATGTCGTCGTCGGAAGTCGGCGATCGTTTGGAGTTGTCTGTCAATGAGGTTGACGCGTTGATCAAGGAATTGGAGCGCGACAATGTCATTCTAGGCTATTCTGCGATTGTGAGCGAGAATGGACTGGGAGACAAGGTGCGTGCGATCATCGAGGTTGAGGTGCAACCCGAGCGGGACACCGGATTTGACACGATCGCCGAAAAGCTGGGGAAGTTTCCCGAGGTTCGTTCCATGTATCTTGTGTCCGGACGCTACGACCTAAGGCTGGAGGTGTTGGGAAACAGCCTCCAGGAAGTCGCTTCATTCGTGTCTGGGAAGTTGGCTTGCCAGGAAGGCGTCAAGTCCACGGCAACCTACTTCATGCTGAAGAAATACAAGGAATCTGGAATTCAGTTTTCACAAGGTGAGAAGAATGAGCGACTCAAGATCGTGCCGTAAACAGTGGGTTGCTCCTCACATCGCCGGATTGCCCCGTAGCGGCATCAGGGATTTTTTCGAGTTGGTCAATACGATGGACGAGGTGATCAGCCTCGGTATCGGCGAGCCTGACTTCGTATCGCCGTGGCATATTCGCGAGGCGGCAATCTACGCATTGAACAGGGGCGTGACCCACTACACGTCAAACCTGGGCGACTTGCGCCTGCGACGCGGAATCTGCGACTATGCGAAGGAACGCTTCGGATGCGAGTACGATCCGACCTGCGAGTGCATCGTGACCGTTGGAGTCAGCGAAGGATTGGATATCCTGCTGAGGGCGGTCCTGAGCCCCGGAGACGAAGTCCTGTTTCCATCGCCGGCGTATGTGTCCTATGGTCCGACGATCCAGATGTGCCACGCCGTCCCCGTGCCCGTGGAAACAAGCGAGAGGAATGACTTCGTGGTGCAGGTGTCCGAACTCGAGGCACGTTTGACAGACAAGACGAGGGTCCTGCTGCTGAACTACCCGAACAATCCGACCGGCGCGAGCCTGACCCGGGAAGACAAGCTGATATTGGCCGATTTCGCGGTTCGCCACGATTTGCTTGTCGTCAGTGACGAGATTTACGAGGAGTTGAGCTATGTTGACAGGAGTCCGAGCATCGCCAGTTGCCCTGGAATGCGCGATCATGCGGTCTTGCTGAACGGCTTCAGCAAGTCCTATGCGATGACGGGATTCCGCATTGGCTACGCATTGGCGCCGTCATCGTTGATTGAGGCGATGATGAAGATTCACCAGTATTCAATCATGTGTGCTTCCAGCATGGTTCAATCTGCCGCCTTGGAGGCGTTGGTTAATGGCGCTCGCGAGCGTGATGCGATGCTGGAGGAGTACCGTCAGCGTCGCAATGTGATTGTGAAACGCCTGAACGAGATCGGCTTGTCCTGCTTCATGCCTCGTGGTGCGTTTTATGTTTTCCCCTGCATTCGCTCGTCAGGGTTGAATTCGGTTGATTTTGCAACTCGGTTGTTGCGCGAGAAGCACGTCGCCGTGATTCCCGGGACTGCATTTGGCGCCAGCGGCGAAGGATTTGTCCGTTGCAGCTATGCGTCCAGCATGGAAGACATTCAGCAGGCGATGGATAGGATTGGCGAGTTTATGGAAGAGTTGCGCCGCTCTGGAGCAGGGAAGTGATCAACATATTGACGAACACGTACCATACATATCAGATTCCCGAATCGCCTTCCGGAATCGTGGAATTGGATATGGGGTGCGGGAAAGGTCGTTTCACGTTGGCATTGGCCGAGCGCTATCGCGATCGATGCATCCTGGGCAATGACCTGATGCTGGGGCGCTTGCGTCGGCTTCAGAAAAAAGTCGTGTCGCGAAAATTGGACAACGTGGAGCTTTTGCGTGCCTCAAGCCTGGAGCTGGCGGCGTTTCAGTTGCCGATTCGGAGCATTGACCGGATACATCTGCTTTGTCCCGATCCATGGCCCAAGGACAAGCACGAGATTAAACGATTGGTGTGTTCCGATTTCCTGAGCCGACTTCGCAGAATCCTGAAGGTCGGGGGAATCTTGCATATGGCGACGGATCACGCGCCGTACTTCGAGAGCTGGTTGCGGCTCATCGGGAAAATGTCTTGGTTTGAGCGTGCGGATGGCGCCAGCGACGATGTGGCTGACATCCAAACCGATTTCGAACAGTTGTGGTTGAGCGAGGGCAAGGTCGTCCAGCATGTGAATTTCAGAATGAAGGAATAACCCCGGAGGTCGAAATGAAGAAACTTTTCTTGCGAGCGATTTGTTGTCTGTTTGCAGTAGTTTTTGTCCACACATCTGTAGCCGCGAGGCTTGTTCAGGGAATTGTATTTCGGGATGCCAATGGAAACGGGGTGTACGACGCCGGCGAAGTTGGGCTGCCCGATGTTGTCGTGAGCGACAGCCGGACTTTGGTCAAGACTGGGCCTGATGGGCGATATAGCCTGGAATGCAAGGATGACAAGCCGATTGTTTGGGTGTGCCGCCCGTCGAGAATGCGCCCCAGCAAGTCATTTTGGACTCTTGCTACAGGCGATGGCTCGGTTGATTTCGGCCTTGTTCCGATGGAGCAGGGGAGCGATTTCACGTTTATCCAGATCACCGACACGCACATCAGCCGCGCTGATACTGCATCATGGGTGGTTGACCGTTTGAACAGCCTTCCGTTTCCTGTCGATTTCGTGATCAACACAGGTGATTTGGTTTCTGGTTCGGACGGCCAGACCATCGAAGGTGCGCAGAACCAATACGATGTCTTCGAAAAGGGATTTTCCCGCTTGAAGTTGCCCTTGTTTTACGTTTGCGGCAATCACGAGCACGCAAACTCCCGTCACGCAAACCTGCAATTGGATCACGAACTTTACGGAAAAGGGATGTACAAGCAACGATTTGGTCCCACGGTCTACTCCTTTGACTGGGGTGATATCCATTGCATAGTCCTGGATTGCACGATACTTTTGCCCAAGGGCGGGTACAGGGAAGGAATAGATGCCGAGCAAACCGAATGGCTGAAAGGCGATCTGGCAATGGTTCCCAAAGGCAAATCCATTATAGCTTTTTCGCACCAGGTATTGCCGAGGCCGACGGCTGCCCTTCTCGAGGGCAAAGGCGTGCTTGCGGTCTATTGCGGTCATTTGCATAGGACATATGTACGCAAGCAAGCCGACTACGATATTATCGCGACGCCAGCGACTAGCGGAGCCTGGTGGTCGGGTCCCGGACGTTCGAATCCGAACAGCTGCGGCAATCCACAGGGATTTAGGATTATCAACGTATCGGGCGGGAAGATTGCATCCCAGGCGTACGTGAGCCGCCATGGAGACACGCCGATTTCACTGGCAAGTCCCCTCAAGAGAACCCACCTCAAAGGGAAGCAGGATTTCTCGGTGGTGGTCATGGATTTCGGCAAGAAAGTATCCGTGACGGCGACTCTTGGCGACAAGGCTGTTGAACTGAAGCAGACCGAACGTCATCCCCAATGGTCCGTCTGGTCGGGTTCCTTTGATACGAGTTCGTTTGTTGACAGCGCCTATGATTTCGTTGCAGTTGCCCAATTGGAGGATGGGACGAAGAGCACGATGAACGTGGATTATTCGATCCAGAACGGAAATATTGATACGGCATTCAAGACAGACCGTGATGCGAAGCTGGAGTTCATGCTTACCAGCACGTCGATCAAGCTGGAAGTCGTTGCGAACGACCAGGTCGTGGGCACCTTGGAAGCCGATGCACTGAAGGATGTAAAGTCCAATAAGGGGAAGAAAATAACGTTTGTCATTCCTGCCGCAAATTTGAAACGTGTGAACAGCATTGTCCTCAGGGCTGCACCGGAGCAAAAAGGGAAGGCTGGCTTCACGCAAGTTCGGATGACCTATCCGGAACCCGAAACCGGCAAGGTTCGAGTCCTTCGAGACGTCAGGCAGTTCTCCAATGCTAAATACGCAGTTGACACGGGCAAATCGGGCAAGTCATCTGTGATAAGCATAGCGTTGCCGGATTGATGGCAATTTAGGCAGGGAACTTATACCTAACTTCCCCAGGGGAGAGAAAAAACAGGTACGATATCCTAGGCTTGTTTTGCTACCGCTCCCAGGGAAGTTAGGTCTTTGCCAGAGCTGACAGGGGAACGGATTAATACCTTCTTGATACCTTTTTGTCGGGAGTGGAACCAGAAAGATTGTTGCTCTTGCATGGGAAGACACTGTTGTTCTGTTACATAGTGACCCCATCAGCTCATTTTTCTAAGTTTCAAATTGAGGTAATGGAGTGCAACATCCAGATATTCATGCATCATTCCGTCAGGACTTTCCTTCCATTTTGCAATGAGTGCAGTCAATTCTGAACGAGTACGTTGTCCCGCTTTTTTCCTCAGGACTTCTGTGACTGCATTCCATACTTGTTTCCTATTATCTTGAAGCCGAACCCAGTTCAAATTGAGGATTTCATTAAGCTGCATGTCAAATGCAGTATCGTCAGAGTAGATTTTGCCAGCGCCATCATATCTAATTTTCATGCGCCCATGGTCTGCCGGGTTAGCTGGATTATAGAGCAGGTCGCTGTTTCCTTTTCGGGTGTCACAAGTTTGATTGGCTCTCGGTTGTCCTTCATTGCCGTTACAGACACCCAACATATTATCATAGGTGAGCTGTACTGCGGGATAGTTGGCTTGACAGTGCCAATGTTCGATCTTCATGGTGTCTTTACGAATACGTTGCATGCAATATGCACAAAGATACCCTTGCTCATCAAGCAACTGCTGACGAATATCATCTTTCACAGGAGTGAAATTCGCCCCATCATATATGGCACCTGGTTGTTGGCTGTAGTATTGCAACGACGTAGGTTCTGCCCTTTTGTCAATCGGTCTCACTGCAGTTTACTCCGTCGCCTCTGGACCAAGCATGGCTATAAGTGCTTTTGCCCGAACCAATTCAGGAGTGTCGCCATGAAAGCAATGCTCCAATTGTTCTATCTCTTTTTCGGCTTCACTAAACTTCTCCTCTTCGATCAGACGAAACACTGATTCAACTTTTTCTGCGTCATCGCTGTTTCGTGAAAGTCTGTGAGCTTCTACTGATAAGGGTCGCATGAGTTCATCAAGTATCTCATTGCTTGACAAGCCCCTGGACTGCTTAGGCAAAGAAAGATTAATATAATTCTTTTCATCTTGGCTTAACAATCTAATTCTTGCAGCATCGACTTCACCTAATACTTGGGGTGAATGCGTTGATACAACAAACTGACAATTAGGAAACGTTTCCATGAGCTTGGGCAGTACCATGCGCTGCCATCCTGGGTGAAGATGCATATCGATTTCATCAATAAGAACAATGCCTTCACCACTCAGCGGGTCAGCCAAGCAGGGATTTGCAATAGATAATCTCCGCGCAATATCTGCGATCAAGGCAATAAGACATTTTTCGCCATTTGACAATTGTTCTATCTGCATTTCATGACCACGCTTCATAACAGTCATCCGTAGTGGATTCCTTCGTACTGAAAATTTGCTAAAATCCGGCAGAAAGGATTCCAAGGCACGTCTTACTGCTTCAAGTTGTGGGTCAGGGAAAATCCAGTTATCGGGCTTGGTTAAATCGTCGAGATACTTGCGGTTTTCATTTTCCAAATCTTCTCGATTTCGAAACCACTCGAAAAATTTTTGGAAATTAGCTGCGCTAGTCAGAGATTCGTCCCAGGCTTCCAGAAGACCAAATTTATGAGACTTTCGGATGTGAAGTGGAATGTCAAGAACGTTCCTGTTTACTGGATAGTAGGCAAATATCGGGACGTTACACTGTTCATTGCTCTCCGTGATTTGTTTCTGTATAGCACTTGCGTATTCAGAAACTTTGAGCAAGTCTGTATTTTCATCTGATCTTAAATGGCCGCTGCGATATTTTACCAACTGCCACGAGATTGGTTCTGGTGTGCTTGCCTCCGCACGAATGACTGTTTTAATTTCGCTGTTCTGAATATCTTGTTCGGAAATTGTTCGACCAGTTCCTTTTTCTCTTCGGATTCGAGCAACAACCCATGAAAGCAGTAATGCTAATGCATCCAGAACAGAAGATTTTCCTGCACCGCTTGCGCCTGCTAAAACAGTCATCTGGCTATCCAAGGAGATGTCAAGCTCATGAATTCCTCGAAAACCACGAAGTATTAAACGATTTATTATTAAACGATTTATTATTATACGATTTATTATTATACGATTTATTTTCACAAAATACCTTCCATGTCGTGAACGTGATGATTACATGGGCTTTGTGTTATTCCAGTACATTTTGCACATCGGTCGGTTTTTTGCCTTTTATGAGTTGATCGATGTAGTCCTCGATGCGTTATTTCTTTTAGCGGGCGAATCAAAGACCCACTTGCAGCTTGCTGTAGCTCTTCAGCTCTTGCAACGATCTTGAACAGGACGCGGAAGCATTCTCGAGACCTTATTGGGTACTGGTTTTAGGTTAAGTTAGTGCTGTTCTTTTGCTTTGTCAATCATAATTTATCCTAAAAAAAGCAGTTGAAATTGGATTATGTTTCTAATTGATTGATTTTCAAGTGGTTATAAAATTCGTTCCGTTCACCATGCTGGTGAATTGAAGTGCGTCAGTCTTCTGTTGCGCCTTTACAAGGCGCTCGGCATGGGGGGCATTCTATCCCCGGGCTGAAGCCCGGGGTTAAGCATGGTCAGGCGCCTACGGCGCAAAGTCTTTGGCGCGGACTGACCGTCCGCAATCCACACGGGTCAGATGCGGACGACAGTTCGGACTTGCCAGAAGGATTCGCATAATGCATTGCGCTGCAAGCGCTTAACGATGCTTAACCCCAGACTTTAGTCTGGGGTGACGAACCCACCCAAGTACAGTGCCTTGTAAAGGCACTACAATCATTCGGTTCGGTCGGGAAAATGATTAAATACCACCGACTTGAGGATTGGCTTCCGGGAAAATCCTTTGCAAAAAACAAGTAGTTGGGCGATATGTACTTGGCATCATGATGTCAACTGCTTTTTTTAGGTTTATACAAATTGCTGACTCGTCAAACTCCAATCTCAATTAAAAACGACAGGAAGGCTTTCTTTTGCTTGCAAAAGCAAGAAAATATCAAAGCGAAAAATTTCACGCTTTCGTACTCAAAATGTATGTGACATGCCTTTTTTGGCGGGATTGGCGGTTTGGGGACATGGGGCTGGGGCCATGGGACGTTGACGTTGGTTTTTGTGGAGTTTTTGTCGCTAGGCGATGATTGCCGTTGCAAAAGCTCATGTTTAGTTTCTTTCGAAGAGATACCAGACCGTTTCGTGTTTGGGATTGCTGCTGAGGGAACTGCCCTGCATGGGCACCGATGCCATGACTTGACCCTTGCCGCTGAGGGTGCTGGCTCGCCAGCCGTCGCCAGGGAGGGTGATGGTCAATGGCACAGGTTCGGCCATCGTTGGACCATCACTCCATTTGGAACCAATGGTCGTGCGCTTTTCATCCCACTGCTGATACTTGTTTTCAACACGGGCAACGGTGGTAAGCAACAGGCGCCTGGATTCGGCGATGGGCTTTTCGTCCAAGGCGACCAACGCAATATTGGCGTAGTTGCGGTACGTACCGGTCTTGACGCTCAAGGTAACGTCGCCGAGGGTGAAATCCCGACCTCCGACGTAGCCGATGAGCAGGCGCGCTGCCGGAGCATTAACCTGTAGGAATTCCTCGCCATCCTTGCGGCGATCAAAGAGAATCTCACCCGTGTCGCTTACAATGTGCGAAGCATTTTGGCCGCTGCTGCCGACGATGCTGCTTTCGCCTGTGCCAGGCATCAGGCGGCTGCTGACCCGGCGGCGCCAGGCGTCGGAACGATCGCCCCCGAGACGCCCGAAGATTTGCGGCATGCCGTACCATGAATTGGAGATGAAGCTCCCAGCCAGTTCATCCTTTGTCCAGCGCAGTTGGAGTGGATCCTTGGCTTCCTTGACCAGCCCTTTGCGGAAAAGCAAGGCCATGGCGGGCACGAAAGCCATCTGACCGGCGTGCCCGGTGGTGGCGAAGTGGCTACGAATGCGGCTGTGCCCATGCTTGTTCTCCTGGAAGTTGTACCAGGAGTACTCGGCGAAACCCGCCCAGCCTTGGTAGGCAGCCAATAACGCCAGCAGCGGAAAGTTCTCCGATGCATGGTCGTTGGGTGGATTGATGTCGAATTCCGTCATTACGAAGGGCATGCCCGGCACTCGCCAGAACGCGGTGCCTTCCAGGCTACCGAAGGCCTTGGCAATCATCGATTCGTTACGAATGTTGAGGATGCGGCGCCCCTGTTCATCGGCGCTTACAGACGGATGACAGGGATAGCAGTGCATGTCGATGAGATCGCTATGGCGGCTTTCCCGCAGATAGCCCGCCAAGCCGCCGTAGCTGACTTGTGTGCAGAGAACCATGCCCTGGTAACCGAGCTCATCCTTGAGCACCCGTCGCATGGCCTGAACGTACTCCCCTTCGGCGTCAATCAGAAACGAGAGAAAATCAAGCGTGCGCGGTGCGCAAGCGCTATCGGCGACCAGTGGCACATTGGCTTCTTCGAGAGTCTCGCCAGCATACAGACCCTTGATGGTGTAAACACCCTCGCGCAACGACACGTCGGCGATCTCGAAAGTCGCCAGCTGGTTGTTGGCGGAGAAATTCAGGCGAAGGGGGATGGCGTCAGGATTGTCGATGATGGTATTCAGGCTGTATTCGCGCCAGGTGTTGCCGACCAGGAAAGTGGCGCTGCCGCCGGCGTTCTGCCAAGGGCTGCGTTGCATCATCAGGCGAATGGCGAGGTTTTTGGGCGTGGCGTCGGGACAACGGGCCTTAAAAGTCAGGGCATACTTCTTGCCATGTTCCACGGGCAGGTTGCTGTTGTAGAACTGCAAGTGCCAGTCGGCGTTGCCTCTCTTGGTCACCGCCCAATGCAGGTAACGGCCCATTTCGGCATCCTCAACGACCGTGGCGGTGGCTTCGCCGGGCTTGACGTGTTCGAAGTGCCAGATGTCGGTACCCTTGCTGAAATCGCCATTGCCCAGCAATTCGGGACCGCGTTCACCAACAGCCTCGCTGTTCCATGCCTGGCGGAGCTTGTCGCTCGTGCCGTATTTTTTGACGAGCCAGCGGTTCCAGCGCTCTTGGATCGGCTTGCTGAATTCCTCGGGCAGTGTCGCCAAGCGCGTCCAGATGGAAAACACCGTATTTTCGTTGTTAATTTCGATTAGGGCGATGGCAGGGTCTTCCGCGTAGGTCAGGCCAGTGTAGGGATTGCGATGGCCGATAAGGTCGCGCGCATAGCGTTTTTGCGACTCAATGTAGGGTTCGTGGATGAAATCAATGCCCTTTCCGAAACTGTGTGTGCCCTCTGGCATATTCGGGTAGGGGCGGCACACATGGAGATTGATATCAACATAAATCCCATTTTCCTTCAAGTTGGCGATGAGCCAATCGAATTGGTCGAGCTTCTCGGGGTTGAGCGTCTGCATGTCGGCATTGAGAATGCCCGCCGGTGCCTTGGCAAAATCAAAGTAATGCAGGCGTATGAAGTTGATGCCGAGTTGCTTCAGGCGCTTGGCGACCCGTGGTGCGTCCTCCTTCGGCGGCATGGGATGATAGTCGCAGATGTTGCTGCCGTAGAGTCGCACGGTCTGGCCTCGGCCGTCAACTATTCGTTCACCTTCAACTCGCAAGTAGCCATGGGTGCCGGCGGGTTGGGGATTGAGGTAGGACAGATCAATGGGAGTGCCGGCGGTTTCCTCGTCGGCCACATCGGTAATTACGAAGGGAAACCAGCTATCGCGGTAGCTCTCCTGCGCAAATGCCAGGCTGCCAAAAAAAGCGGCAAGAAATAACACGCGACGGATAGAATGCCAATGGATCATTATGCACCTCGGATTGGGGATTAAGGCTGAAACGGTTTCAGGGTGGAGTAGGAAACGAAGATTATAAGTGCACAAGCACACAAAGTCAAAGGTCGATTTTGATTTTCTTTGCCACTTGGCTTTTTTGCCCGCGAAGCCATCCAGTCGCCAAGCCAAAAAATCATCGGTTTCGTACTCAAAAACCATGCGACATGCCTGTTTCTGGCAGCGGTGGAGGATTTGTATTTTGATCAGGAAACCAACACGAAATCAAAGCAAAATTTATGGCGTGGGGGGACTTCAGGCGGACTAGAGTTCGATAATGTCGAAAGCGATGTTCTGCCTGTTTACCGTGTATGAAACGGCGATCGAGCCATCGTGTAGTTGGATGACTGCCGGGTAGGAGAATTCTGTGCTTCGTCCGTCTGGCTGCTTGAGCCGCTCGTCGTGTGCAAGAGTTATGTCTGGCGACCAGGATTCGCCATTGTCTTGTGAGAGCCACGTAAGTAACGTGTTTCTGGGTCCCCAGTTGTTGTTGGCTTGGTTGCCAACGAGGATGAGGGGACCCTGCGAGGTTTTGACCAAGTCGATTCCGCTGTTGTTGTTGGGAAGTGAAGTCGGTTGGATTGGAGTCCAGTTTTGCCCTGCATCGAAGGAATCGCTTCTGTAGATCGCTCCCAGGTTGGAGCGTAGAAGTGCTGCAACGTGTCCGGGTTCGACTTCCCAGAGCGTTGGCTGGATGACACCTGTGCCCGGCATTTGTGGGGCTGCCGTCCAGGTGGCTCCGTCGTCGGTACTTCGGTCAACGAAGGCGGTCCATTGGCCTTTTTCGCGTGAAGCCGGTGCGAGGACCGTGCCGTCAGCGAGGGTGATGCATTTGTTTTTAACGGGACCCCGTCCTCCGGTTCGGTCGTTTTTGACGAGTTCACGCGGTTGTGTCCATGAGCGAGCGCCATCATGGCTTTCTTGGACGTGAGTCACCCAATCGTCGATAACTCCTCCGACCTTGAAATAGAGGTGTATCGTTTTCTTGGCGTCCAACCTGAGGACCGGGTTCCAATGCGGGAGTGGGGCGACCTTTGCCAGCCTGAAAGGTTTTGACCAGGCATTGCCTTGGCGTATCGCGCCTTGGATTTCCACGTCGTCGTGTTTTTCCCTAGTGCCTTGGAACCATGCCGCAAGGATGGTATTTGGCTTGATTTCAAGGATTGTCGAGGCGTGGACGTGTCCGCTCCAATTGGATTCCAGAATCAATTCGTGGCTTGTTCGTTTCATTGTGGCGTTATGCGTGGAGGTTGCTGGTTTGGGTCATGGAATGGTCTTGACGGCAACCTCCACGTCATCTAGGTTCTTTGCGATAGTTCTTGCTGGTTTGCTTGCTATTCGGAATCCTCTTGATTTTGCTCGTCTTGTCTTTTCATCTTGCCGAGGTATTGCGGGAGGTCAAGTCCTGCCATCTTGGCGACATCGTGGAGCGGCGGGAGTGCTTGAGCTATTCCTGAGATGAAGTTTGCGGTTGAGGTTTTGCCGTCTGCCGATGCATTTCCGCCGTCCCAAACGGTGACCTTGTCGATCTTGATATTCTTGATGGCCTCTGTCTGGAGCGCGACGATATCCTGCAGCTTTTCGATCATGAGAAGTTGTGCTGCCGCGTCTGGGTTTTGCTGGCAGGATGCGATGATTGTCTGGAAGCCTTGTCCCTTTGCCTGGAGGAGTTCGAAGTTACCCCTTGCTTCGGCCTGGAGTTTTGCGAAGATCGCATCGGCTTCACCTTGAGCTTCGATTCGTGCCTTTTCCGCTTGAGCGGCTGCTGCGATTTCCACACGTTGCTTTTGGATTTCAGCCGGGACGATGTGCTCGGCACGTTGCTTTTCGCTTTCCATCACGGCCCTTGCCTTTTGTGCATCTGCTTCGGCGGTGAATTGCGCTTCCTGGATACGCGCCTGGGCGATGTGCTTGGCGGCTTCGGTCCTGCGGTATGCCTCTGCTTCTTCTTCGAATCGTTCCGCGTTGGACTTTGCGATCTCGATTGCTGCGAGGTTTTCGCCCTTCGTTGCGGTTGCGTCAGCCTGCTTGACGGCGATACGTCTTGCCCTTTCGGCTTCAGCTTCACCGGCTGCCGCTTCTGATTCGGCCTGCCTGACGGCGATACGGCGCTCGCGTTCGGCATCTGCTTCGCCCGCTGCCGCCTTCACGTCAGCCTGCTTGACGGCGACGCGGCGGTTCCTGTCTGCTTCCGCCTCTCCGGCTGCGGCTTCCGCTTCCGCCTGTGAAACTGCGACGCGCTCGAGCTTTTCGGCTTCTGCCGCGCCGATGCTACCCTTTCTGGTTTCCTCGGCAACGTCAACCTTCGCCTTGTTGATCGCTCCGGCGGCGGCGCGCTTTCCGATTGCTTCGATGTATCCGGATTCGTCGGTGATGTCCGTGATGTTGACGTTAAGGAGTTCGAGTCCGATTTTCTTGAGTTCTTCTGCGACGTTTGCTTCGACTGCCCTGAGGAAGGTTTCGCGGTCGGCGTTGATTTCCTCGATCATCATGGAGGCGATGACGAGTCGGAGCTGTCCGAAGATGATGTCCTTGGCCAGGTCCGAGATGGCATCCGGGCTTTGTCCGAAGAGTCGTTCGGCGGCATTGCCCATGATTTCAGGTGACGTCGAGACACCGACTGTAAAGACCGAGGGGACATTGATTCGGATGTTTTGCTTGCAGAGCGCGTTGTCCAGGTTGACGGTGATTTGGAGCGGTCTCAGCGAGATGTAGCCATAGTCTTGGATGATCGGCCAGATGAATTTCGCTCCTCCGTGGATGCATTTTGCCGCCTCGTTTCCGCCAGTTTTACCATAGATGACCATGATTCTGTCTGACGGGCATTTCCTGTAGCATTTGACGAGTGGGATGAAGAGTCCCAGGATGACAAATGCTATGGTGACTGCGAGAATGATGATTGTCGATGGTTCCATGTTGCTTCCTTTGTTGTGGTTGTTTTTGGGTTATCGATATGAAATTAATTCATTGGCTTGACGATGCAGGTTCCGTTTGTGAGCGCTTGTTCGATGACGACGATGGCTCCGGTTTTGATCTCGGCATCTGAGATTGCGGATACTTCCCGGGTACATCCGGACAGTTTGATGGTTACCTTGCCGCCCGGTTCGCGTCCCGCAGGAATCGTCAGGTAGACTTTGGCGCTTTTGCCGACCAAGTCGTTGGGATTGATGTTACCCGATTGCTGGAGGCGGAGCATCAGGGCGATCAGGAACGATACAATCGCCATCATGATCAAGCCGCAGAAGATGGCTATGGCAAATCCGCCCCAGCCCAAATGGGAGAAACATACGCCGCCCCAGCCATAGAATGTAAAGAATGCGACGATGCTCTTGAGCGAGAAGAAGTTGACGGCCAGGATGTCCGATGCGTTTGCCGCTTCCAGGCCTTCGAGGCTGTCCGAGATGTCGAAGCCGTCTGCCGAGTCTTCGCCACCTCCAATTCCTATGATGGTCAGCAGGAACTGAATCGCGAAAATCGTCGATCCCAAAACGGCGAAAAACAAGTAACTGTTCTCGAAAATCGAAATGATGTCCATTGATTCCCTCCTTGTTTTTGTATGAGTCCTGCAGTTTTTGGCAACAAGATAACTTAAGCATAACATTCTCTTTTGACAACTTTTATAGATAGTAAAAATAACATTATTCAAGTTTGATTAGCGAAAAAGCGGGAATGATGCTCTGCAGGGCATTTGCAAATCTTGTTTTGGGGATGACATTTGTATGTTCTGCGTTTTGATTTGTCAGGCATAATTTGAGTCTTCCAGGAGGAAAAGATGAATAGGTTGTCTGCATTTGTTGCCATGTTGTCTTGTGTTTGTTGCTTTGGCGCCGAGCCGTTCTTCAAGGTCGAGCCTGAGAATCCCTTGATTCGCGATGCCATTTACGACAAGGCGCAAGGGGGATTGTGGGCGGGACCGTTGAAGCAGACGATGGCGGATGTGCCTTCGTTGCAATTCCGCCGGGACGCCCTTACGATTACGTGCTGGGTTGTTCCTGACCGTGCGAGCTTGGAGTATCGCCAGGTATTTTTCAAGTCAGACCGTTCCCGAGTCCCCCAGCGGATTGACTTCAAGTTTGGCGTCAAGGACTTGGTTCCCGAGTTCGGATATATGGACGAAAAGGGTGCTTGGCACGGGATTCTTCGCAACTACAAGGATCTTGTTATTCCCGGCAAGGGACGCATTCCCCTGGATCAATGCGCGAAGGTCAAGGTCAACTACTGGAATTTCATGGCGGTGACCTTTGACCGTGGTTTCGTCAAGCTGTTTTTGAATGGGGAGAAGGTGAGCGAAGGGCAATGTGATGAAAAGGAGCTTTTCATCCAGGACACGCCCCTGCGGATTGGACACGGCGAGTATCCTGGAGGGCAGGTTGCCATGACCTGGAATGGACTGCTGGATCAAGTGGCGATGTACAACACGGTCCTCAGTGAAGAGGAAATCGAGGCCATCCGGGGCGCAACCCCGCACCCGCAGAAACGAATCGCGGTCAGGACGCTGCAAGAACTCTATGCTGACGAGTACGATCCGAAATTCACGCGAAAGCTCGATATCGTGAAAGCCTACGAAGCCGCAATGCCTGAAAATGACTTGCCGGAAACGCTGTCCGAGATGAGCCTCGTCGATGTGGATGGAGTGCCTAGGGTGGCGAGGAACGGGAAGATTGAGTCCGCCATGTGCATGATGCCGGAATGCGGCGCCAATAACGATGCCGTGATCCTGTCGGTACGGGATTTTGCCGCTGCTGACGTCGACTACGTCAGCGAGATTTTCTGGCCATGGCTTAAGTATGGCGCCTGCAATGGCTGGTGGCTGGGTCCCGGGGAGTATGATTTCGAGAAGGTCGCCGCGCGCATCGATTCGTTAATTGCCGGAAATCCCAAGGCGCGCCTGATCATCCGCTGGAAGATGAACGTACCCGATTGGTGGCTGAAGGCGCATCCCGAGGAAATAGGAAAGCTGCATGACGGGAATTCGACGGTGCAGCCGAGCATGGCGTCGGAACGCTGGATCGCAGACGTCTGCGTGATGTTGCGGGACATGACCGCATGGCTTGAAGGGCATCCGCGCCTGGGGCGTCACGTGATGGGGTACCTTGTGGCAGGAGGCAGCTCCTCGGAATGGTTCTGGTGGGGGTATGACAAGGGGATGGTGGACTATTCCGAGGTCGCAACCAGGGGATTCCGGTCGTGGCTCGAAAAGAAGTATGCTGACGACGCCGCACTGCAAAGCGCGTGGGAAAGCAAGGATGTGACCCTGAAAAACGCTGAAGTGCCTTCCCCGCGATTGCGGTTTGACATTGGAGAGGACGGATGTTTCAGGGCAGGTGGAGGAGGTCGGCATGTCTATGATTTCAGGCGATTTATGAGCGACACGACGACGGATTGCATTTCCCGTGCCGCCGCTGCCGTGCGAAGCGTTGCCCCGAAGAAGCTGATCGGTACGTTCTACGGGTATTCGATGTACATCGGTACCACCGGACTCGCCAACCTGGGGTTCCAGAATCTGGATCGCGTTCTAGAAGACAAGAACATTGACTTCTACTGTGCGCCGGTGTCATACGGTTCCCGTCGCGGCGGTCAGGAAGGGTGTTTCATCAACTTGTTCACTGGCAGCCTGAAGTTGCACGGAAGAACCTATTGGGACGAGGCTGATCTGCGCACCCACTTGTGCCAAGCCACCCAGTTTTACCGGACTCTGACTCCCTTCGAGACCTCCGAGGTGAACTGGCGGACTTTCGGCAATTCCCTCGCCCATGGCACGAACATCTGGTGGTTCCTGATCGCAGGCAATGGATCGTTCCACTCGAACCAGATCATGGGCGACATCAAGGCGATTGCCAACCTGGATCGCGAGTTGATCGAGGTTTCCCGAAAGTCCGCGGCCGAGGTGGCGTTGATTTGCGACGAGCGCAGCCTGGAGCGCACGCGCCCTGATCCGTTCCTGACGCAACTGATGGTGCACGCGAGGACCAAGGTTCCGAGAATCGGAGTCGCGCACGATACCTATCTGATGACCGACATCTATTCGCCGAAGATGCGCGACTATAAGCTGTACATTTTCCTGAATGCGTTCCATATCACGGATGCCGAGCGCGCCGCGATACATGAGCGATTGGCGCGGAATAATGCTGGCGCCCTCTGGATGTACGGGGCGGGGTATTTGTCGCCGGCGGGCAACAGCGTCGATACGATGGCCCAATTGACGGGATTGAGCTTCGAGAAATACACTAGCGAAGAACAGTTGGAGCAGGTGTTTGCTGACGGGAAGCCTCGTGATTGGATGCGGTTCAAGTACGAGCCTGGCTTTGCGTTGAAGGGCGATGTCCGCGTCTTGGTTCGCGACGGGGAACGTGCGGTGGCGGGCATCGGTTGCGGTCCCTGGGGCGGCTTGAGCGCCTATTCTGGCGTCCCCCTTGACGCGGATCTCGTTCGTGGCTTGTGCCGGGAGCTGGGCATTCATGTCTATGTGGACAGCGGTGATATCGTCCAGGCGAACACCAGTTTCGTGATGGTTCATTCCACCAGCGCCGGAGACAAGACGTTGAGATTTCCAAGGGCGTGTACCGCAAGAAATCTGAGGAATGGCGAGGTGCGCAAGAATGTGAAGGAATTGGCTTTCCCGATGCAATTCGGTGAGACCAAGTTGTTCGAAATCAAAGAGTAGGCAGGGAAATTTATGCAGGTGCGATCTATGGAATATTTGGAATTCAGCGAAAAGCTTCCCGTTCGGAAAGGTGTTGATGTGCTTGTCGCCGGAGGCGGCGTGGCGGGAATCGCGGCGGCGTTGGCGGCGCAAAGGCAGGGAAAGCAGGCTCTCCTGCTGGAAAAGGCAACGTTCCTGGGAGGCCTGGCAACCCTCGGCTTGATCAATTTCTACGTGCCGATGTGCAATGGGCGGGGAAGGCAGATTATCTTCGGAATGGCTGATGAACTATTCAGGCTGTCGACCAAGGTCGGGTATGCGACAATTCCGGAAGAATGGCGTGAAGGGGAACCGAAGGAGCCGACGCAAGTCAGGATGACCAATCGCTATTCGCCGCAAATCTATGCGCTGTTGCTCTTGGAACTGTTGCGGGACGCTGGCGTTCAGGTGTTGTTCGACTGCCTTGCGTCAAAGCCCGTGATGGAAGGCGGCCATTGCCGTGGTGTCGTGGTCGAAAGCAAGTCGGGGCGAGAATTCATCCCTGCGAAGGTAGTGATCGATACGACCGGCGATGCGGATCTGCTGTATCGGGCAGGAGTGCCGACAGTGCAGGGCAAGAACTACTTTACGTACATTGCGCATGCGATTACGCTGGACAGCTGCCGGCGTGCCGTCGAGACTGGCGACATCGGCAAGGCGATAGCCGGTCGCAGTGGCGGCGGCGCTTCGTTGTACGGGAAGGGGCATCCCGAGGGAATGAGATTCTACAGGGGGACTGACGTTGATGATGTGAACGAGTACCTGCAGGCGAACCAGATGCTGATGCTGTCAAAGCTGAAGCGCGAGGACAGCCGTAGCCGAGACGTCGTTACGCTGCCAGGGATGTGCCAATTCCGGACAACGCGGCGCCTTGACGGCGACTTCACGCTGTCCGAGATGGATTGCTATCGTCATTTCGACGATTCGATCGCGTCGATATGCGACTTTGACCGTCGCGACTTCCTGTACGAGGTTCCGTATCGATGCATAACCAGGAGTGGCTATGACAACTTATTGACTGCGGGTCGTTCGGCGTCCGCCTCCGGCTACGGCTGGGATGTGGTCCGCGTTATTCCTCCGGCGATTGTGGTTGGCCAGGCTGCTGGCTATGCGGCATCGTTGTCGTTGGATCGCGGCGTCGGTGTTCCTGAAATACCTGTACGGGAACTTCAGTCGATCTTGGAGGATAATGGCGCGCCCGTCCATTTCGATGATTCGTTGGTACCCGAGAAGCGCGTTGTTGAACGCGATCCCAATGTAGAGCATCTGTAGGAAAAAATCATCAAGGAGCAAAATGATTACTCAATGCCATTTGCCGGTCGAGCGTTTGACGGAAGGTCCCAAGCATCACTTTTTCGGATATTTCGACAAGTTTCCGTGGGATGTGTCCGGTCGCTACCTGCTATCCCAGGAAGTTGATTTCACGGCTCGCCAGCCCGAGGTTGGCGAGGATGCCGTTTTGGGGATGATCGATTTGCAGGACGGGAACAAGTTCATTCCAATCGCGACTACGAAATCCTGGTGCTGGCAACAAGGTTGCATGTTCCAGTGGCTGATGGACGATCCAAACAAGGTAATCTACAACGACAGGGAAGGGGACGTCTTCGTCTCGCGCATCCTTGACGTGAAAACCGGCAAAATCAAGACCCTGCATCGGCCGATCTACTGCCTCAGCCCAGATGGGAAGTGGGCGCTTAGCGTCAACTTCTCAAGGCTCGACCGTGAACGGCCGGGATACGGATACCCTGGAGGGCGCGATCCATGGATCGATGTGAAGGCGCCGGAGGACGATGGAATCTACCTGGTTGACCTGAAGAACGATACCTCGAAGCTGATTATCAGCGTCGCGCAAATCACCGAGATGTTCTATCGCTCCGATATGGAAAACACGCCGGGTTGGTTCAATCACTTGCTCTTCAGCCCGGACAGCAAGCGAATCGCATTCTTCCATCGCTGGAGAATTTGGAAGCCCGATGGCACTCCGGGCTGGCACGTTACCCACATGTTTACCGCCAATATCGATGGCAGCGAAATCTGGCCCCTCAACCTGGAAAACATGTCCAGCCACTATACTTGGACTGCGCCGAACAAGATCATCAACTACTCCAATCGGCATTTGACTGGCTGGCAGTACTACCTCTACACGGATCAGACCCACAAGACCGAAATAATCGCCAAGGACGTCTTCCCCGGAGACGGACATTGCTCCTACTCTTCGGATGGCAAGTGGATGCTGACGGACAGCTATCCCGGCAAGGACAGTTGCCGCAAGCTTTTCCTGTACAACCTGGAAAGCAAGGAAGCCTTCGAAATCGGCTCGTTCTATGCCGATCCCGCCTATCCCACGGTGACGCGTTGCGACCTCCATCCCAATTGGTCAAGGGATGACAAGTACGTTTGCATCGACTCGATCCACGAAGGATCCAGGCAAGTCTATCTGCTTGACGTAAGCTCGTTTACAAAAAAGTGAGCAGTTGACTGTGGCACCCCGGGGCTGAATTTTAACGCTCCGTGGGCGGGTTGTGGTCGCTCCGCGGGCGGGTTGTGGTCGCTCCGCGGGCGGGTTGTGGTCGCTCCGCGGGCGGGTTGTGGTCGCTCCGTGGGCGGGTTGTGGTCGCT
>JAGVUR010000174.1 GCA_019136135.1 Verrucomicrobiota bacterium | reverse complement strand
AAATTCATCGGTTTCGTACTCAAAATCCATGTGACATGCCCTTTGGTGGCAGGGTTGGGGATTTGGGTGCTTGGAGCTATGGGACTGAGACGAATGTGACGAATGAGACGAATGTGACCCATGGGACTGAGAGTTGGGTCTGGGACTATGGGACGTTGGCATTGGGTTTTACGGGCCTTTTTGACCGCAAAATCACCTCGAAACCGACCCGAAAATTCATCGGTTTCGTACTCAAGATCCATGTGACATGCCCTTTGGTGGCGGGATTGGAGAAAATGATTTTTGGCGGGAGATCAAGGGCGAAAGATTTTTCGCCCCTACATGGGATTTGTTTTTTTGTTGCGCGGAACGACGACGCGACGGTTTGCAGATGTGCCTTTTTTTGCCTTAAAACCCTCTCGGAAACCGACCCGAAAATTCATCGGTTTCGTACTCAAAATCCATGTGACATGCCCTTTCGAAGTGGGAATTAGGTTTGTAAAAGTCATTTGGCGTGCAAAAAATCATAATAAATCATAATAAATCATAAAGAAGATTTAAATAAAATTCAAATATATGTATTTATAAAATTAATTATTGAATGAAATTGCATGAATAAAAAGGGTGATTTATAGGAATTTTGATGAAAAATCACGTATTGCGCTAAAATATCATGTGATTGGCTTTTTATAAAAATCAAAAAAATACAAAAAATCTATAAAAAATGAAAATAAATAATTTGCAATTTTATTTCATAGATGTAGATTTATGCTGTTGACTGAGTGAAGGGCTTGGAATTTGTCGAGGTGATTTGTGAATCGATTGGTCATTGCTGTAGTCTTTGTGTTGTGCGTGTGTTTGCGCGGCGGGGTGGCGTGGTTGGGATCTCATTTGGGTTCCGGCGATGGGTTGTATGGGAAGTTGCATGGGGTCGTTGTATTGGATCGGTATGGCGATGCTGTTGGGCGGAGCCGTGGGCTGCTTGTTCGCGGGGGCATGTTGTTGTCAGGATATGACCTTAGTCCTGATGTGTCCGGATGTTTGTCCCAGATGGTTTGCAGTGGCGATCGTGGGATGCTGGACGAGTTGGGCGTTGTTGGCGGTGGTTGGTGTTGCGAGGTCGGAGGGCGTCTTGATGTTCATTCTAGCTTGGGGATTTTGCGTTTCGGGCTTGACTTGTCGCTTCTGCGCCGCGAGGAATTTTTGCGTGCCCTAGGCGCTGTTGAATCTGAGCTTTTTGTTGGGGGGCACGATCTTCGTTTGGCGTGTCAGTTGTTGGAGACATATGGCTTGGGGCGTGCGAGTGGGTTTGTGTCCTTGATTGAACTGCATGGGCGTGTCGAACGGTTGCGCGAGTTTCTTTTGGGTTGCGTTGACGGGAATGGGTTGCTGAGCCATGGTGGTATTTCCAGCGTTTACGACACGGCGTTGGCGGTTCGCGGGCTGTGCCTGCTGGGATATCGGGAAGATTGCCCTGCAATGGTGGCGGGGTTGAACAGACAGCAACAGGACGATGGTCGCTGGGAAGATGCGACTGTTGGTGACGATTCCTTGGTGACCAGCGTCGTGGTGGAGGCGTTGGTGGGATATGATGGATATGGGGCGGGAATCGAGGTGGAGCTTGATGATTCGATGCTTGTTGATGATGGATTCGTGGAGGTTCGAGTTGATGGAGGCGGGGAAGGTGTGCTGAGCATGGAGGTGAGTCGAGACGGGAAGCTGGCTGACGTGGTGCAATGTGCTGGTGACGACGGAGTGCTGCGCTGGTTTCCAGGGACGCATCCCAGTGGCGAGTATCACTTGAATGTGGTTGTTTGGTCGAATGAAGGATCGCATTGCCTGTTTGAGGAGCGACTTTCAGTGACTGTCGAGGATCGGTATGTTGTTGAAGGGCTGCAATGGAAAGGGGCGGCTCTGGAACAGATGGTTTTTTCGGGGAAGTGGCAAGGCGGAATGTGGCTGGTTTGGGAGCAATGGGGGAATTGTGTACGGGATGGCACTGTGGGCTGGGAGTTGGAGACTGTGGAGGGGATGGTTGTGTGTTCGTCGTCTAGCGAGATTCGGATGGAAGCGGGGGCTGGCACGGGGCGTTTCCCGGTTGACCTGAAGGATGACAACGTGCATCTAGATGCCGGCAACTACCTGTTGCACGGATATTTGATAGTCGGCGAAGACAGCAATTCCTGCGTATGTTCTTTGGTTGTGGTCGATGGGATTGCCATCGAGGTTGAGAATCTTGTGGAGAGTTCTAGGATACCCGTTGGAGCCAGTGAGGTTGGTACGATATTGCGGATTCGACGTCGAGAAGGCAGCATGAATGGAGGGCGTATGGCGGTGGGATTCGCGGTACCTAGTGGAGTGTGCCGGCTCGAGGATTCTCCGGGGCGCCGGGCTGCGATCGAGTTTGATGGTGTTGTTGATGCTTTTGGGATGCCGGCGAGTAGCGGTTGGCTGATTGTCCAAGGGCATTATGGCTCTGTTGAAGCCGATGTTGAGCTTTCCAGTGGTGGCGGAGCCGGTTTTGCATGTGGGGTTGAGATCCGTGAAGGGCGTGGCAGGATGTTGTATTGCGGGCAAGGTTCCGGAATGGTTGGGACGATGGTGTTGAGTGTTTATCAGGGGTATGAAAGTGAAGGGGTGCTTTGTCGAGGAAGGCGTCTCGGGGTGGTAGAGGTTGCGTTGTTGGAGGCATGCCATTGAAGAGGATTATTGTTTTTTTGTCGTTGCTTGCGGTCGTTTTGCATGGTGGTGATTTGATTGTTTTCATGCCATTGGAGGAGTTGTTTCCTGGCGAGGAGGTTGAGATATGGTGTTGCTTGGGGGATGGATTTGGCCGCGATGTTGGCGATTTTGAGTTGTGTTATTCGTTCGACTACAGTTTTGGTTCGGGAGTCGTTCGAGATGAGAGGCAGGTAGTCGGCGAGGTTCGGGAGTTGGTTGACGGATGGGATTTGAGTGACATCCAACGATTTGACTTGGCTGAAGGAATTGATTCCGGGGCGATCACTGCGACCGTCCGTGTGTTTGATGCGGAAGGTGGTGAGATTGTTGAGGTTCGAGATTTTGACTTGAATCTGCGCCCCGGTTTGGATGATGTGGCTGGGATTGCCCGTTTGCGCCGTCAGGCGATTGTTCGTGGATTGCGTTGGTTGCAGCGTCGTCAAGGGCTGGATGGGAGCTGGGGCGACGGGGGGAAGCAAAGTTACGAGAAGAGTGCGTCCTCTGCTTTGTCGCTATGGGCATTTGGCAATCATGGTTTTGGCTTAAGCAATCGATATGGGAATCCATTTTCTTCCTGTGTCCGTTTGGGTTTGGAGTGGCTGTGTTCGCAATCCGAGCGAGAACGGTTGTGCGTAGGGTTGCCAAATGAGTTCCATCGTGATGGATACGGTGTTTTGATTGGTGGTTCCAGCGAGGTCTCCAGCTATGTGCATCCGATAGGGCTATGCGCGCTGATGTCATGCGATGCTGACGACCTGGAGGTGGCGGTGCGAAGCGATTTGGGATACGAGATGGTGGAGACGACGCTGGGAGCGGTGATTGGCAACGGACTCGACCTGGTGGAAAGCGATTTCCTAAACTTCGGAAAGAACTCGTGGCCATACGGACGATGGAATCAGAGTACGGGATTTGACCTGTCCATTTCAGGATGGAATTACGTGGCGCTCCTTGTGGCAAGCCGGCAAGGACGAAAAATCGATCCAAGGGTCATTGCGGGGACAAATGAATTTTTGCCGGGAGTTTATAACGTTGCAAATCGTGAGTTTATCTATTTGCCTGGCGGTTACAGTACGAATACAGAGACGTTGGATGCGTCCGGGATTGCCGGCATGCTGTTGGGAAGCGAGGATGGATTTGGGTTGTATCGAGGATTTGCGGAGTACGGCTTGGGATATGGCGAGGTTTTGATTGAGACGAGCGGGAAGTTGGTGGATTGGATTCGACATTCCCAATATGCGGGAGACGGTTATGCTTGGTGGAGCGTAGTCAGGGGATTGACATTGCTGGGAGTGACGCGTTGGTTGATCGATGACGAGATTTACGATTGGCGATATGGCCTTGTCAACGGGAACGAGGTTAGTGGAGAAGGCGTTTGGCGGAAAGTGATCAAAGGGCAGGGCGAATTGGGCAATTGGGCTGAGCCGCGCATTTGGCTGGCAAGTTGGCAGACGACGATGGAGACAGGATTGGCGCTGCTGGCGTTGTCCGATGACGTGGTTCGTGCCCGCGACGACGACATCGGCGACATGTCGGTTGCAGTGGTTTTGCCATCTGATGTTTCTGCTGGATTGGTTTCACGGCATTTGGGCGAAGGGGTAGCTTGTGGCGAAGGTTATGTCCGGCACGAACTGTCTATTCCTATGCCGAAGAGCGGAGAAACAGTTGACCTGGGTTATCGTTATTGGCTTGAATCTGTTCTGGATCCATGCGAGGAAGAGGTTCAGGATGGTGGTTGGATTGAATGGGATGCTGGTGGTGGGGCAATTGTCCGTGAGTCTTTGGGGGCGTTGTATGTTGAACGATGCCATGATGGATATGGGATTGAGGTGTCGTGTCCGGCTCTTTTGAACGTAGGCGAGGCGTTGCCGGTTGATGTGTCAACGGTCTTTCCCCGTGGTGAGGCGAGGCATCGTATCCATTCGGAAGGAAAGGATTCTGAAGGTTGGGTCGAGTTGAGTTGGGGAGGTACTGCGCTGTCCTTGCTGGGCTTGGAGGGCGAGGTGAATTTTCGTGGTTGTCGGATTCAGGTTTTGCCTGATATCCGCCTGAGCAAGTGGGTTGACGTCGATTATGAGTTGTGCCCATGGGGCATTCGCCTGGTTGATTTCGTCCGTGGGGTAAAGCTTCGGATTTTTGGGTTGGGCGAGGAGTCCAATAGCTTGATTGTGTGCGGCAGGTCGTCCGAGTTTTTAGTGCGCGTAAGCTTGATTGATTCGGGTGGTGAAGTTGTTGCGGATAAGGAGTGGGATGCAGGAGCTTCCGAGTTTGGACGGAATCAATCACGCTCCTTGGATTTTGCGAGCATGGGATTGGTTGGTGGCAGGTACTCCATTTTAGGTGAAATACTTAGAGGGTCTGAGGAGGTTGTAGCCTCTAGCGCCGTTGAGGTAGAGTTGTTGGATGATCGGCAGGAACTTCCTGAAGGCATGGTCAGGACGGATCGTTCTTGGTATTGCGTTGGTGATGAGGCAGTTGTCACATCGGAAGTGATGATCACGGGGCATGGTGTGTGCGAGGTGTCGGTGGAGGTCTTTGGTGAGTCTGCGCTTGGTTCTTGGCAATGGGGTTTTGACGGGAAAAGCGTGAATGGCAAGCTGTTTCGGGAGTATAG
>JAGVUR010000199.1 GCA_019136135.1 Verrucomicrobiota bacterium | reverse complement strand
AGGCGCCTGACCATGCTTAACCCCGGGCTTCAGCCCGGGGATAGGATGCCCCCCATGCCGGGCGCCTTGTAAAGGCGCTACAGAAGACCGAGGCATTTCAATTCACCAACATGGCGAAATGAACAAACTTTTTAACTATTTGATAATCAGTCAATTAGGAATAAAATCCAGCTTCAACTGCTTTTTTTAGGCTAATGCTTCATATGCGCTTTTTGCTGATTCTTTTGCTTTTGTGCTTTTGTGATGTTGGGGTCTGTAGCGAGCTACGCATCGGTCAAGTTATAGCCGATGGCGGCTTGCATCGCGGGTATTACCCGAATGCATTGCCTTCCTTGTTGCGTCATATACGCGAAACCACTACGGCCAATGTTGCAGAAGAGCCTGTAGTGTTGGCGGATTTTTCGGATCCGCGTCTTTTTGAGCTTCCATTTGTGTACGTCAATTGTGCCGATCGCCCGGATTGGACCTTCACGGATGCCGAAAAGACCGCACTGAGAGGCTATCTGCAACGTGGCGGTTTCCTGTACCTCGACGCAGGAATCACGGCGGCTTTCCTGAGGGAACACCCCGAATATGGACAGCATCACAGCTATGCCGAATGGGATGCGTCACCGGAAATCAAGGCCGCCTTCAAAACTGTTTTCCCAGATGCCGAATTCGAAACGCTGAAGCGATCCGATGAATTGTACCGCACATTCTATTCGGGACTCCCGGATACGTCACTCCTCCCGGATACGGTCCGATCGTATACCGAAAAGGAAAAGTGGCCTGATGGAACCTATGCCACCGCAGTGCTCCGAATCGATGGACGGGTCGCAGTCCTGACAACACCAATCGTCGCTATGGGGTGGGGGAAGAACCGACTTGGGCAATGGGATACGACAATCCGGTTCCGTGTGCTTGAGGAGACCACAGGACTGGGTACCTATCTTGGAAATGCTTCGTACGGGGGAGCTAAATTCGAGGTGGCGCGGGAAGACGGAGGCAAGGACATCATCTATTGCCAGGAAGAGGCGATGCCGTCATGGGCTAACGAACCTGGCGGAAGATGGCGAATCTTCAAGTACTATGGGAGCCGGGAAATCAGCGATTTTGCACATCAGTACTATACTCAACTGGGTACGAATATCATCGTCTATGCCTTGACACGATAGACCGGCACCCGCCATTTAGCTCGCGCTAGGCGATACCTTGCGAAGTAGATTAAGTACTTTCTTGTTCTTATCCAATGCTGCATTGATGATGCCTTTGACTGTTTTTTGGGCAACGATTCGTTCTGGAATTGAGATTGGCTGACGTTTGCGAAAATATATTTTCAAGCTAAAGTAAAGCACCGTTGCAAAAAGTCATATTTTGTCATAATAATTCAGTTGTTTATAGTTTTTGATCCATGTTTGTCGTTGTATCAACGGATTCGTTCAAGGACAGCTTGAGCAGCATCGAGGTATGCGATGTGCTATCTCGCGCCTTGCGGGTGTGTTTTGGCGATGGCGTTGAGGTTGGTTGTTTCCCGTTGGGCGACGGTGGCGAAGGGACGTTGGAGGCGGTATTGAGCGCCACTGGCGGCGAGCGGATTCTGGTCGATGTTCACGATGCATTGGGGCGCATCCGTCGCGGCTCATACGGTTTGTTGCCTGACGGGAGCTGCTTTATCGAGATGGCGAGCGCCAGCGGGATTCAGGGACTTGCCCAATCGGAGCGCAATCCGCTATTGACATCGACGTATGGGACTGGCGAGTTGGTTCGTGCGGCTCTGGATCGCGGATGCCGACGGCTGACCATTGGCATCGGAGGGAGCGCGACGAATGACGGAGGCGCTGGATTCGTCCGTGCGTTGGGAGTTCGATTGCTGGATGCCGACGGGAACGAATTGGCGGGGCGAGGATGCGATTTGGGAAAGATTTCACGGGTCGACTTGTCTGGTTTCGATTCACGTTTGAAGTCGTGCCAGATTGTCGTTGCCTGCGATGTTGTCAATCCTCTTTGTGGCAAGTTTGGCGCGACTCGTGTCTTTGGTCCTCAGAAGGGCGCCGATGCTGGGATGCTGATTGAATTGGAGTCTGGGATGCGTCATTGGTGCGAGGTTTTGACGGGTCGTTCGGCGGAAGAGAGCGCCAGTGTTCCCGGGGATGGAGCCGCTGGTGGTTTGGGATTTGCACTGAGGCATTTTTGCGGTGCGACGATGTCGTCGGGCGGTCGTTTGGTAGCTGAGCTGTCAGGTTTGCCTGTTGCGATCTCTCGTTCTGATTTGGTTGTGACTGGAGAAGGTCGCACTGATGGTCAGACACTTCATGGGAAGCTTCCTGCAGTTGTTGCTGACATTGCCCGTGAGCATCATGTTCCATGCCTATTGATATCGGGTGCGATAGATGGGGATCGTGCGGCATTGTCAACTCGCTTTGACGCTTGTTTTTCTACGGTTGGTCGGATCTGCAGTCTTGAGGATGCCTTGAAAGACGCTTCCGACAATCTGTATTGGACTGCAATCAATGTGTTTTCAACACTCCGTATTTTGAGGTGAATGTCAATGGCTTTTCTAGTTGACCACGATGAACGGCGAAAGGAAATCCTGACGAAGGCGTTGAGACTTATCGGCGAACGCGGCTATGAGCAAGTCACGTACCAGCAGATCGCGGATATCTGCGGACTAGCAAGGACAAGCCTCTACAAGTACTACAAAAACAAACGGGAAATCTTCGATCAGGCACTGATAAGAATGGTCTCCAGCATTGGCGAGGAATTCCAGCAGACCGTGTCCAATAATCCCGACTTGAGCGTCGTCGAGAAGATCAACTTGATTGTCACGCAGACGATCGATACCATGTACACGAATCCGCCACTGCTCCAAACCATCGTGGAATACTTGATCGCATTGAGGCGACGCGAGGAACCCGTAGATCGAAAAATCAGGCGACACACGATCGGCTTCCATCGCCTGCTGACCAATCTCGTCCGGGAAGGAATCGCAAAGGGCGAACTGAGGCAGCTGGATTGCACGCTGGCAAGCGAAATGCTATATGCGCTTCTGGAAACGGCAACACTTAGGATAACCCTGACAGAGGGAACAACCCGTGAACAATTGATCAAAATGTGTGGCTTCGCATTGGAAGGAATGAAGGCGGAATAGTCATGTTTACAGGATTGATTGAAACTGTTGGAACCGTGGCGACAATTCGTCATCAGGGAAAATCCGCCGAATTATTCGTCGAAACAAGCATGGCTTGGACGGATTTGACGAAGGGTGAGAGCATTGCCGTCAATGGGGTTTGCCTGACCTTGACCGGCTGGAGTCTCAACAAGCTCCAATTTCATGCCCTCGCCGAGACGCTTCATCGCTCCAATCTTGGTGATGCATTGCACAAAAAGGTGAACCTGGAGCGGGCGCTCAAACTGGGAGACCGATTAGGTGGGCACATTGTCTCGGGACACGTGGATTGCACAACGAAAGTCAACGCCATCACAAAAAACCAGGACGACATCGAAATCAGATGCCAAATCCCAAAACAACACGAAGCTGAAATCGTGCAAAAGGGAAGCATCGCAATCAATGGAATTTCATTGACGGTGGCAGACCTCACCCATGACGATTTCGCAGTCAGGATCATCCCCCACACCTGGAACGAAACGAACCTCTCCACACTTGCACAAGGAGATGTCGTCAATACGAGTTTTTCCCCGAAAAAACAATGTAAAAAATCATTAAATTCGTACTCAAAAGGGATGTGACATGCCTTTTTTGGGGATGGGACTGGGACATATGAGACTTCTGGGACGAATGAGACCCATGGGACTGGGACTTGGGACTGGGACTATGGGACGTTGACGCTGGTTTTTGTGAACCTTGAGGTTCTGGGACTGGGACGGGGTCGGACGGGGTCGGACAAATTTGCCCTGCAGCAGAACAAGACAGTTTAAGTACGGGCACCCGGGGTGCTCGTACTCAGGCGATGCCACTGGTCAAGTGGCTAAACACGGAACGGTTTCCTTTAGCTGCTTTTTTCGATTCAGGCGTCAAGAAGCCCTGAATAATGGATGTCGTCACCGCATTTGACTACGGACCAGTTTTTGATGGGGATGGCTTGTGCCAAGAATTGAGGTGAGTTCCATCCGACGACTGATCTGCTGGCTTTTCCGCCAAGGATTTTGGGCGCGATGAAGAAGTCGATCCGATTGACGATATTAGCTTGTATTGCGCATCCTGCGAGTTCTCCGCCGCCTTCGATCATCAGCGAAATGATCTGCTGCGATCCCAATGTTTCGAGGAATTCAAGCCATTGGGAATTGGTGATCGGCTTGACGAGTTTTGCGGGTTCGCCGTGTTGGTTTGATGCGAGGTCGAGATGACTGGGGAGTTGGGTTTTTGACGTCCAGACAAATCGTTTCGGTTGTCGGGGCCAGTTTTTTGGGATTCTGACATTGAGGGTTGGGTTGTCGATGACCGCTGTATTTCCCCCGACCATGATTGCATCGCTTGCTTGCCTGAGTTTTTGGACGACTCGTCTTGCCTTTTCGCCTGTGATCCACTTTGAGTCGCCGGATTCCGTGGCGATTTTGCCATCGAGCGTCATCGCCATTTTAAGTCTGACGAATGGTCTTCCCGTCGTAATCCAGTGGAAGAATGCCTCGTTTAGGGTGCTGCATTCTTCTTCGAGGACACCTGCTTGGACTTGGATGCCGTTATTTTGGAGGATGTTGAGTCCTTGCCCGGCGTGCTTTGGATTTGGGTCCAGGCATCCTATGACGACTCGTTTGATATTGGCGTCGATGATCGCCTTGGTGCAAGGTGGAGTTTTCCCGTAGGTCGAGCACGGTTCGAGTGTGACGTACAGGGTTGCATCGCTGGTATTTCCGTTGGCGTCAGCGATAGCATTAGGTTCTGCGTGGGGCAGTCCAGCACCGTGGTGGTATCCTTTTCCGAGTACGATACCATTTCGGACGAGGACTGATCCGACCATTGGGTTCGGGCTAGTCAGTCCCCATCCTTTTTTCGCCTCTTTCAAGGCGAGTTTCATGAAATGCTTGTCAGCATCCATTTACTTGCGGCGTCCGAACAACCTGAGCAGATAGAGGAACATGTTGATGAAGTCGAGGTAGAGCGTCAGCGCTCCGAGCACTGCGAGTCCGGTGTGGTTGTGTCCGGACTTCTGGATTTGCATGATTTTCTGTGCGTCGAAAGCAGTCAAACCAGTGAAAGCGAGCACGCCAAGGATGCTCAAGACGAATTCGAGTCCAGTTGATCTGAGGAAGAAATTGATGAGACTTGCGATGATGATTCCGATCAATGCCATGATGCAGAGGTTTCCAATGGAGGTTAGGTCTCGTTTGGTTGTCACTCCATAGATGCACATGGCTCCGAACATTCCCGCCGTAGCGAAGAAGATTTGGAGTATGGAGCCAAGCTTATAGACATCGAAGATGCACGAGAGCGTGATTCCATTAAGCGCGGCGTAACCGAAGAAAGCGAAGATGGCGACGATTGGCGGGAGCTTGAGGCCGGCCCAGGAGAGCACGAGGACGAGGACTAATTCCGCGATCAGGCAGGGGAGCATCATTCCTGCGCGTTCCTGGAGGGTGGTGTTGAGATAAAGCAACCTAGCGATGATTGCGCTAGTCAGCAATCCCATGGTCATCAGCCCATAGACTTTGTTGATAAAGCTGATTTCCGCAAGTTTTGCGGCATCGCCCTGTGCTTGATCAACATAGTCGTTTCTGTTGTAGTCTTGCTTGTAACTCATTGTACTTGTCTCCTCATTTATTCGTTAGTTTTGATACCCAGTCTGGCATGGGCAGCTTGTTTTGCTAGCCTATATGGCTTTGCGTATGTTTTGGCGTCTCTGATCACGCATCCTGTATGCTCCCCGTCGCGCATGATTTGCGTGCATCTCGAGCATGCGATGCAAACCTTGGAGGGATTGAGTTTTTGTTCCATGGCGATATCCTTCGGCGCATCGGGATAGGCGAAAGCCATCCGACCCAGGCCGACCATCGAGACTCGTTTTGTGGCGATTGCCCATGCGGCGACGTTCGGCAACCATTGCCTGAGCCAGGAGTAGCCCGTGCCGATGATCGGGAGCTGCGGGTGCTTGGCCTGAAGCTTGGCGGTCAACGAAATGAATCTGGCGACGCCATGGAGGGGATGTTCCGGTGAATCCGGAGCGCCGATGATCGGGGTGTCGTATGGGCGGCCGTAGTGTGGTTCATAGTAAGGGTTTGCAATGGTGATGTTAATGATCGGCATGCCGAATTTCTTCAATTCGTCAATGACGTAGTTCGGCTCATCGAGGTTTTGTTCGAGCGAGCCGTCGGGGTTCATTCCAAATCCGTATGGAAATGGGAGTGCGTCGTAGGCATTGAGCCGTGTTGTCGGGATAAGTTTCGGGCATTCATGTGTGACTTTCGCGAAGATTTCCCTCAGGAGCCTTGTTCTGTTTTCGAGGGGACCTCCATACTTTCCTGGACGTGTTGACGAGGCTAGCAGTTCTGAGATCAGGTATCTGTGGCAGCTTTTGATGTCGACGCCGTCGAATCCGGCTTTTTGTGCCAACTTTGCCGCATGTAGGAATGTATCTTGCAGTTTATCAAGGTAATCGTCTGTTACGACCGGGTAGTCTTGTGGGAGTCCGTGAGTTTTGTCAAGGTACGGGGAGTGGTGCGCGATGATTGGTTTTGGATTTTTGCCATCAGGTCTGCTGTATCTTCCCGAGTGTGTCAATTGAAGTATGCAGCATGGTTCGAAACCCGATTGCTGCTTGCAAAGTTTTTTTGTCTTTTCGACAAGTTTTGCGAATGCTTCCCATGACTTGTCGTGAAGCCAGAGCTGTGATGGGTTTGACCGTGCTTCCGACAGGACTGCTGTTGCCTCAAACCAGATGAGTCCGTATCTGCCCGGTCCATAGCGTTGGTATCTTCTGAAGGTCAGTTCACTGGGGGAGCCATCGGGATTGGAATCGAATCCTTCCATGGGATGGACCGCGAACCTGGAATGGATCTTGGTACCATTTTCGAGTACCAGTGGATTCCAGAAGACGGAGAAGTCATCCGAAATTCCCACTTGCTCATCAAGCTCGAGACGCGTTAGGTCTTGCTTAAGGTCGTCTAGGTTTTTATAATTGAACTTATTCATAATTGTCAAGTTTTGATTATTATATACAAGTAGTTATATCCAAGGGGTAATTTCTAAACATAAGCCACAAAAGACATTTTTCAAAGGAATTGGTTATTTAGGCTGGAACTGTCGTGGAATTGTAGTGTCTAGGCAATATCATTTGAAAAATGAGCAATAGTCTAATTTGCAATACAGTGAAATTAGATTAAATTTTGCGAATTCTTTATTTATCGGAGATTGCGAAGGATATTAGGCATATAGGCAAGTGCAATGAAGTGGTCTTTTTTTCTAACGATAGTAGGTATCGTCGTATTTGTTCACATACTGTTTTTCTCCTGCGTAATGCGCGATGACGATGTCGCTGTCGATGCGCAGAGCGAGATTGTCGAGACATCTGGTCAATCGACGGGGTCGGAGGTTACGTCTCCTGCCGTTGAGGGTGGTGCGAGCACGGAAGAGCCAGTTGTGGCTGCCGAGAGCGGGTTTAAGGGATTGCCGTCAACTCCATTGACTGAGGGCTTGTACGTGAAATCATTGCTTGAGATGCCGGCGAAGTTGGCGAACGACACGGAGTCATGCAAGGCTGGGATATGCATAGACCTGAACAGTCGTAAGATACTTTGGGAGAAGAACAGTCGCCAGGCGTATCCAATAGCTTCGATGACGAAGATGATGATGGTATATGAAGTTGCGAAGGAATTGCGTCGTCCTGGCGGGACCCTGACCCTTGAGACGCCAGTGAAGGCGACTCCGGCTGCGAGCAAGATCGGCGGGCACCAGATTTGGATTGACCAGCGCGAGACATTTACGGTTGACGAGCTTTTGAAGTGCATTTTGATTCACAGTGCCAACGATTGCGCCTATTTGCTTGCGGAGTTTCTTGGGGGAGGTTCCGAGGCCGAGTTCGTGAAGAGAATGGATGAGGGAGCAAAGCGGCTGGGCATGAACTCCTTTGATTTCAGGAATTCGCATGGCTTGTACGAATTGGTGCCAGGGGCGAACGGGAAGACCGTCAAGCGCGAGAACATGGGGTCGCCACTCGAGCTGGCACACCTGGCATCGCTGCTCCTCGATATTCCAGAAGTCGTAAGATGGTCAAGCACAAAACGCGATTGCATTCGGGAAAATGATCCTAAGTTCAAGAAATTCGACTTGCATTCGACGAACAAGCTCTTGAATGACAAGTCGTGCCCGGGAGTGAACGGAATGAAAACCGGCATGACGGAAGCGGCGGGATCCTGCATCACGGCAACATGCGAACGGGAAGGAAGAAGAATCGTCGTGGTCGTGATGGGATGCGAGAAAAGCGCCATCCGCGACAAGCTGGTGCGGCAGTTGATCAATTGGGCATATGCGCAAAAATGAATTTGGAGCAACGTTTGAAAGCGGAGCATAGATATAGAAATAGGCAAAGATTGGCAAACCAAAAGAAGAGGAAACAGAAATGAAGAAGAAGCTTGGACTGATGTTGTTGCTTACGCTGTCGTGTTCCGTGTTGTTTGGCCAGGGATTCGGGGGAATTTGCGGTTATGCGATTGTTCCTGACGCCCCGATTGTCGCATACGGTGACAGTACTGACGACGAGGGGAAGCCGATTGTGGCGATTCTTGAGACCTACGGTGCTGAGATGCAGAAGATCTGGAAGGGGATTGCCGGTCGAACCGCTGGCAAGGAAGCGACCGAGGCGGCTGATTTGTGGCTTGCCCTTATGAAGGAATTGAATATCGATGTTAACCCCACCAATTCCCAGATGAATCGAGCCTTGTTCAGCCTCTCCTTCGGGACGTTGGATTTTAAGGCTTCGACTCCCGATACCAGCCAGATTGACGGGATTTTCGTATTTGAGGGGAAGGGGAAGGCGTTGACGGCAGCCGAAGTGAAGGCCGCCTTGGAGAAGGTGTATGGCGAAAGTGAATACGCACA
>JAGVUR010000191.1 GCA_019136135.1 Verrucomicrobiota bacterium | reverse complement strand
TTAATCGGATACGCTTAACCGATGCACTTGATCGAGATTAAGGAAGACGCCCGTTCTCATTGAGGCACACGGAAACATCGATTTGCTTCGCCCCCCCCCCGTGAACGGTTACAATAAAATTATCCTCTTCCGGCAGTTGCTCGGGGATATCTCGAGGAATCTCCCCATGGCTATTTTCTGCCGTCTGCCGGTTATCGAAAACTCCGAAATCGTCCCTGAATGCGTAGTCCAAGGGCACATTCGCATCATAAAGGCGCAGGCTTTTTCCATCTTCACCCAGGAGACAGATAAAAGGCATCTCCGAGGCGAAGAAATGCTGCCGCAGCATCTCTTTGTCCTTTTTTGCATCAAGCAGGATTCCCGTAGCGGGAATCGAGACTAGATTCTTATACAACTTCTGGGTCACTTTATGATCTCTTTCATATTTGCTGATGCGTACCTTTTGACCGTCCAGCAAAGTCATAGATACGGTATCTCTGCCAGCGACCGGATCCAAATCCCGCACAATCAGCAAGGAGACGGTTACTTGAGAATTATAGCGGGTTGGGGCATTTTGGTCATCATCGGAACGGGTTGGCAACGAAGTGACCGAAACTCCGGCCGAAACTGCGAGTCCCTGCAATTTTTCCTGTTTTTTCATCATCTTTTGGCACAACGTCAAATGCAACCCGGGTTCCGTTGGAATAGCAGCAGAATCATAGACGTCTTCAAGATAATGCCGTATGTCGGCAGGTAAAGTCAGAGATCGCTTCTGTGCGAGCATTTCCCAGGTGCGCAAAAGGACGTAGGGTGCATAAACATACCAGGAGCCGGTTCCTGTGCAGGCTTGGAATGCGTCCTCATCCAAGGATGTGCAAAGGGTCGGATCGTTTTCCATGGTGATGGTCAGAACTGGTTCCTGGCATGGGCGGTTTGTGCGTTGGTGCCGCCACAGGCGTCCAGTGCGTTGCAGCAACATGTCAATCGGCGCCAGTTCGCTGATCATATAATCCGCGTCAATATCAACGCTTTGCTCCACAATTTGGGTCGCAATAAGAATGGAGCCGGTTGGGCGCTTGGCATCCCCTTTTCCCAGCATTGCCATCCATTCATTTTCGATTTCCTCTCGGCGATACAGCGGAAAGCGTGAATGCAGCAATCCATATTTCAGGTGCGTACGGTCATGTTCATTCATTTCTGAAAGCAGCGTTCTATACCAGAGCTGTGATTTTTTGACGGTATTTGCAATGCAGACGACATTTTCTCCGTCGCGAGCATGCTGCAGGGCATTTTCAATGACTGCGTTTTGATTTCCGTACAACCATCGGCAGGCTACCGTCAATCTGTTTTGCACGCTGTCGGGTCGGCTTGTCACTACGTCTTCACTCTCTTCTACGACTCCTGTAATCAGGGGATAGGCGTTGTCAATATCGCAATCGATATGCAGAAGCTTTTTACGGCGTTCCTTGGTCAGTGTTGCCGAAAGAATTATGACCGTGCAACCAGAATTTTGCAATGTTTGAACGAGTGAATCGAGGATGGTACCTGTGTAGAGGTCGTAGCTATGGACTTCATCAAGGATAACTACTTTCCCGGCCAGCCCGAACAAGCGTACAAAGCTGTGCTTGACATTCATGACGGACAGTAATGCCTGATCAATGGTACCGACGGAAAACGGATAAAGAAGCCCCCGTCGGGAAGGGGAAAACCATGCAGGCGTACGAATCCTTTCCCCATCATCACTGCCATATTCAAATTCTTTCAGCCAGGCTTGACCGTGAGCCAATTTTACTCCTTGCTGTTCTTTTAGGATTTTCCTCATGAATTGTTCAACGCGGAGATGGATCCTGTCACTGGTCAGACGGGTTGGCAATGCGAAATAAAGGCCATTGTTCACGCCAGAAACCATCAGCTGATAGGCGGCATACAGGGCGGCTTCGGTCTTGCCAGTCCCCATTGAGGCTTCCATGATGTAAACCCCTGGTTTGGAAACCATCTGAATCAATGCCTTTTGCTCTTCCCTTGGCTGGAAGCCGAAAATATCGTTAAAGGACAGTTCCTGCTGAAATTCCGCTTTGCGAAAACCACATTCTTGGACAATCTTTTTGACATGGTCGGGCAAATCTTCCAAGGGAATCGGAGCATCCTCAGGAGGGAAAAAAGTTTCATCTGAGGAGATCCAATCGGCAACGCACAGCAATCCCGTCAACAGATCTGCTCGGGGAGCGGATATCTTTTCACCGGGTGGAGGATGCCTGAAAATCGTTTCCAGATATTGTATCAGCTTTTCCCGTTCCTGCTGCCATAGGGCCTGATCTGCAGTCCTGTCAATTCTTTGCGGCTGGAAACCATGGTGTGCAGCAACCGCTACCACAGGTGGTGCAGTTATCGATAATTGATAGTAAGCTTGTATTGCCGCTGCGCCGATTTCAGCATGATTGGTGTTGGTGCCTTCATTATTTTGGATTATTTTTGCCCAGTCTGGAGAGTGCTCTTTGAGAATATTGAAAAAGTATTTTCCCTGAAATCCCGGAGAAATTTTGCCGACATCGTGCAAGGCGACCAATAGTCCGGGATATTCCGAAAAATATTTCCTTGTTGGCTCCGGGATGAAATGGAACAATTGTTCGGCCACTTTGCCGGCATAGATTCCGTGATCAACTACCCTAGTGCCGGGTGAGCCATCCGCACAGGTTTTTGCCCGGCACTCATCATAGGGGATAACTCCCTCTATTATTTTCTTGCTTGGTTTCAACATTGTAGATTATAAACTGAACGATTGGAAAATTGCTACAACCATCTCCTCATCTCAGGTTGATTTCTCTAACTTTAACCTTTCCTTTTGAAATATCCACAATGGTCACTGGGAAGTTGCCTTCGCACAGGGCGGGCGCCACCATGTAGGTGACCTGGTTGTGGCAAAGAGGCGGAATCCCCGGGTGGAAATGGGCAGAAATGACCAAGGTGGTCTTTGACTCTTCCAAAGACGCCATGATGTCCTCGATGTTGACGTAGTGATAGGGGCAAGTAGATTGGCCTGGCGGGAATACGGGGACGTGCTGAAGTGAAACGATATCGCCTTGCCAATTGTTCCTGGCTTGTTGTTCAAGCGGGATGTCTTCGGGCGAACGCCAGGCATTGTAGCCCGGTCGTTCCTCGTCCACATGAACTACGAATCGCGTCTCGCCGATTTCAACGATGGTATCTGGCTTGGGAAAGATGCTGTAAAATTGATCCGGGTCTCCATCGTGGTTTCCAGGGATCGCGATGACTTTTGAGTCCAGGTCGTCCAACACATTTTTAAGTACCTTCAAGTCGTTCGGATCCGCCTCGTCCGCCAGGTCTCCCAAGAGGATGGCGACATCGGGCTTGATCGTTTCATTGATAAGGGCTACGGCTTGCCGGACGAGCTTGTCGGCGATGCCGGTATGTCTTGCTCCGCCGCAATTTGTTTGCTTGCTGGAGTTGTAGTGAGTGTCTGCAAGGATGGCTAGTCTCATAGCATGGTAAATATTGGTTGAATCGTTAAATCGAGATCAAAAGCTTTATGGACTTCTGAAAATTTCACGGACTTTTGGGTAATGTCAACTAAATCAGATGCACTTTCATCAAGAATCATTAACTTTCCTCTTCATGGTAAATTGTAATTTGCAATCCATGTGAAAAATAGGACTTTAGCAGGAAGATTTATTTGACAAAGAGTTCGGTCAGGTTTAATTTTCGCGTAAGGAGTCGTTCAAAAACTAAGGCAACAGTTCCGGAATTGTTTTGAGCTGTTTTTTCCCCTGGCCTGCTAAAGTAGGCAGGTGCAATCAAAAGGAGTACTGTCACGATGAATAGCAAAGGTTTTCTGGCGATGCTTGGGCTTAGTCTTTGCGCCCTAGGCGCGGAAGCGATCAACCTGGACGAGTACGTCGAAGTGACGCAGGGCGTAGAGCCAAAAATAGTGTTCCAGGAGGATTTCGAGGGCAAATCAAACTGGTCGTTGAATGGCGCGACCTTCGGAAAGCATGGCGAAAAGATGGACAATGCCATCAGGATACACAGGGAGACGCACAACGATCCCTACAGGATCACGACCAAGCAGTTTTCCCTGAAGCCAGGACGCAGATATCGGCTGTCCTGCAGGGCGTCCTTCAAGAACCTTACGCACAAGGGCGGAAACCACATGGAGTTTTTCGCCATCGAGCTGAAGAACAAGAACAACTACGTCGGAGGCCTCTACCCTGTCTTCCATGGGTTCAAGTCCGGCGACATCGGCTGGCAGGAGTACTCAGGCGAATTCACGCCCCATTGGGAGTTCGACTACGCGCATATCGCCCTCTACCTGAAACAGGCCAAGACCGGAACGGTGTTCTACGACAACATCAAGGTCATCGATCTCGGGGAACCCGAGGCGATCGTCTATCCGCTCGAACCCAAATTCCTCAATCCCATGGACAACGCACCCATCAGGTGCAGGGTCTTCAACTACGGACGCGGAAAGGAACTCAGGGTCGTCGCAACATACAATGGCCAGACAGTCGTAGAAAAGGTCGAAGACGAGGAAGCGATCCTGAGGTTCGACAAGTTCGCCCCAGGAAAGAACGAGGTCGTCTGCTCGGTCGTCGATGTCGCAAGCAAGGTCAAGTACGGAACGTATCGGTTCAACCTCTACAGCCAGAAGGTGCCGGAGCATCGCATCGGCATTCGAAACGACGGAATACTCATCAGGGACGGGAAGCCGTTCCTTCCCGTCGGAATCTATACAAACCATGTCGTTTTCCGCGAACAGCACATCCCGGAAATCCGCGAAGCGGGATTCAACTTCATCATGCCCTACGCGACCGTGCTCCAGAATATCCGACCGGGAGACAAGCCAAAGACTACGCTCGAGATGCTCAGGCGAGACCTCGACATCTTCGAGGAAAACGGAATGCTCATGCTCGCATCCCTGAAGGAACGACACCTGCTCAAGGAAATCGACGGGATAAAAGGAATGGAACAGACGGTCCCGTACATCGTCAACGGCATCAAGGACCACAAGGCGCTGATGGGATGGTACATTACGGATGAAAACCCGCTTGACGAACTCCCCGAAATCATCCGGCTCAGGGAACTCGTCTCCTCAAACGATCCGGCGCATCCCGTCGCGACGCTTACGGACAAAGCCAAGGACGCCATCCACTATGGAGCAACAGGAGACGTCTTCATGGGGGATTCATACCCGATCTACGACGACAAGACCCGGGACATGGCAAGGGTCAGGAGATACGTCGAACAGTGCATCAAGGACAGCAGGCTTGGCTTCTGGATGGTTCCCCAGGCCTTCAACTGGGGATGCTTCCGCAAGGAGAAGCCATTTTCGGAATACCGTTATCCTACGGAGCAGGAGATGCGTTCGATGTGCCTGCTTGCGATGAACCTTGGCGCGAAGGGATACTGCTTCTTCAGCTACGGAAGCATGTTGCGTGCAGATGATTTAGATCCCGGCTCGAGGACGCGTTTCTGGCCCCAAGTGTCTTCCGTCGTAAAGCTTCTGCGGGAGCTGGAGCCATTTTTCATATCGACCGAATCGGCTCCCGCCGTTGAAGTCACCCGCAATACGGGCGAGGCAATTGTCGAGGCGAAGACCTACAAGGCAGGAAGCAAGCTTGCCGTCGTCGTGACTTCCGACGGGCCTGGCTCCGTTGAGGCCGTCCTGAAGGTCGCGGGAAATCCGAAGCTCGTCTCGAAGTTCGGATTGACGGAATTCCGGGACGGCGCCTGGAGGTTCAAGGCGACCGACATCGCCTCGGATATCCTGGTCAACGCCCCCTGAGGAAAACACATTAACCGTTAAGGAATACTGCTATGAGAAGATTGCTGCTGGTTGTCCTGGCTGGATGTTGCGCATTTGCCCATGACGTTGTTGTTGAGCGACGCGGTGGCGTCCCGCAAATCCTGGTTGACGGAACCCCAGTCCGCCCCAGGATGTTCTTCGGAGGTCCGACGGCGAAGACGATGCCCGTCAAGAAGGGATGGCAGCACTTCGAGCAGGACTTCATCGTCCCGCACGACTACGAGGGCCTGATCACGTTCCACTTCAGGTTCACCAAGGTTAACTCGACGACCATCATCGACGACTTCAGGGTCATCGACCTGGATACAGGAAAGGACATCCAGCCGATAAGGGACTTCGAGGGAGGTCCCGAGGAGTTCAAGGAGCAATGGAAATGCTGGCCGGTATCCGTGCTGGGAACCCTCGCGGAATTCGGCGTCGAGGAAGGTTGCGGACACGAGGGGACCTGGGGACTCAAGCTCAAGCTGGAACCGCAAGACAAGCTTTGGCCTGACTTCCACTACTTCACCGCACATACGCCGATCAAGCTCGTCAGGGGACACACGATCAGGCTCTCCGTCAAAATCCACTCCAACGTCGATACCATGCTTGCCCTCGACGGCTACGAACCGCCTCCAATCCCAGGCGGAACCTTCATCAAGAGACTGACGGACGGAAGCTATGGACGCCAACTCAGAATGGCTGGGAAAGCAGGCGCACGGTTCGTCACAACCCCAATCAGGCTCCCTTGGCCGAAACCAGGCGAAAAAGCAGATTGGGAGAAGATCGACGAGCAAATCGAGTACATCATCCGGGAAAACCCAGACGCCCTCGTCATCCCGAGAATCAACCTCATGCCTCCAAGCTGGTGGCACGACCAGTACCCAGACGAATGCATCGGATGGCCCGACAGGTCAAGGCACGGCGGAAACCACTACAGCGTCAGCTCGAAGATCTGGCTCAGGGACGCCACCGAAGTGCTTCGAAACACGATCAGGCACCTTGAAGGCAAGTACCCCAAAAACATGGGTGGATACCATCCGACCGGCCAGAATACGAACGAGTGGTTCTACCAAAAATCCTGGTCGCAAGACCACCACGGTCTTTCGCCATGCGAAATCAATGGGTTCAGGGAGTGGCTGCAGAAAAAGTACAAGAGCAACGAAAGCCTGCAAAAGGCTTGGGGACGAAAGGACGTCGATCTTCAAACCATCTCGACGCCGTCAATCGAACGCCGGAAGACTGCACCTAGAAACGGAGCCTTCTTGCTGCCTGTCGTCTCCCAGGATGTCATCGACTACAACCAGTTTCTCCAGGAGGCGATGACGGATGTCGTCCTTCACCTGGCGAAAACCGTCCGTCAAGAAACGCAAGGCAAGAAGCTCTCCGTGATGTTCTACGGCTACTGCTACGAGTTCAGCTCGATGCTCAGGCCATCCGCCTCAGGCCACTACGACATGACGCGGATCCTGAAGTCCCCGGACATCGATGTCCTTTGCAGCCCAATCTCGTACTACGACCGGCAGCTGGGAGGCACAGGACAGTCGATGACCGCTTCCGAATCGGTCCTCAACGCCGGAAATATCTGGCTTTTCGAGGACGATACCTCGACGCACCTCAGCTCTGGAGATTGTGCGGGTTCTGTTGACAGGACGAAAAACTTGCAGGACTCCGCCAACGTTGTACTGAGGAACTCCGCGAACGTCGCCATCAGGAACTATGCCGGATGGTATATGGACCTAGGGCGCAGAGGATGGTTTGACGATCCGCGCTTCTGGGAGGAACTCAAGCTACTCGAGTGCATCGAGGGCGAGAAGCTCAAGAACCCGAAGCCCTACGTGCCTGACGTCGCCTCAATTGTCGATGAAGCCCCAATGGCCTACTTGGACAATGGAAAGGGACTTACGATGCCGGCGCTCTCGCTGTCGAGAAGCGAATTGTCCAGGACTGGAATCTCCTACGGGCAGTACTATCTGGAAGATCTCCTTGCCGGGAAGGTTCCCGCCAAGGTCTTGCTTGTCGCAAATGCATGGGTGCTCGACGGGAAGCAGCGCGCCGAACTCAGGCAGGCAATCAAGGACAAGTTTGTCATCTGGCTGCACGCCCCTGGGTTCATCGACCTGGACAAGAGAACCCTTGATCCTGCAAACGTAACGGAGTTCACGGGGTTCGAATTGCGTCCGATGACCGAGGTCCTCAAGCCTTGGGTCGTCCACACGACACCTCGTGGCAAGGCTCTTGGACTGGTCCAGCACTGGCAGACAAAGGTGATCGACACGCCTGCCCCCTTGTATTCCGTGGTCCCGAAGGAGGGTGATGAGATCCTTGCTACCTGGCCAAACGGGACGGCGGCGGTCGTCCTCCGCGGACGCGAGATCTTCTGTGCGTTGCCTGCGATTGACCGAAGCCTGATCAGGCTCGCCACTTCCCTTTCAGGTGTATGGTGCTTCACCAACGATCCCGTCGTCCTGTTCGAGCAGGCTCCCTTCATGATGCTCCACGGAACCCAGGACGGAACCGTCAACCTCGCTTTCCCGAACAAGGTTCGAATCAGCGACGCGATGACAGGGCAGCTCCTCGAATCTTCCACAGACAAGTTCGCAATCAAGCTGAACTTCGGCGAAACGCGAATCCTTAAGTTTGAACAGGAACCGAAGTAGCCGAATCAAGAATGGTTCGCGAAGAACCGACTTTTTTCGGGAAATAGTGCAAAATGCGAATTAGGCACTATTTTCAGGAAAGTCAGTTTTTGTATGTGTCTCTTAGGAGTTCCAATCCGAGGAAAGCCATGTTCACTTTCGAAGAATATACCCATCCTGCCCCATCCTATCGCGGAACCGATTTCTGGATGCTCAACGATCAATTGACGGATGAAGGCATCGAGTTCCAGCTTGCTGAAATGTCCAAGCAGGGCATCGGCTCGTTCATTGCCCGAACCTATATCGGCCTGAAGTCAGACTATCCGGGACCTGGGTTCAAGAAGCATATTCGCACGATTGTGGAAGGAGCCAGGAAGTACGGATTGAGGGTCTTCATCCAGGCAGGCTACATGCCCGAGGCAGTCCTGGACCTGCCCGAAGAGTTCGCCCTTCGGCACATCAAGGCCATGCCAAAGGAAGAAGCGCAGGGAAAAGGCGACATCCTGGATGTTCGAGGAGACCATGCCTTTGTCGAAGTCAATACCCTGACTTTCCTGGACATGTTCAACGCCGAGGCGATCAAGTTCTATCTCAAGCAGTCCTACGAAGACATGTGGGCGGAGTTCAAGGACGACTTTGGCGGCGTCATCCAGTCGATTTGGGTGGACGAACCTTCCTACAGCGCCGCAGGACTGCCCTGGGGAAAATCCCTGATCAAGGCTTTCCAAGAAAAGTGGGGTTACGACATCCGGGACAAGGTCGCCCTGCTCTTCATGGACGAAGCCGACTATGAAGCCGTCCGTTGCCACTACTGGCTGACCCTGCAGGACTTGCTGCGCACGTCCTACTTCGAGCAGGTCCACGACTGGTGCGTCGCCAACAACATCCAATTCAGCGGCCATCTGATGATGGAAGACACGCTGGAGATGCAGCTGATGAGGGCGGGAGCATGCATGCCCTACTACAAGTATTTCGACATTCCGGGCATCGACCACCTGACAGCCGAAATGCAATGGCGCTACGCTCCCCTGCCGACGCGATATGGCAACCTGCGGGAAGGATACTACCTCACGCCACTTCAGTGCTGCTCAGCGGCAAACCAGGCGGGACAAAAGAAAATCTTGGCTGAAATGTACGGTGTCAGTTCCGAAAACCTGGCTTTCAGGGATCAGAAGAACATGTTCGACCACTTCGCAGCCTTTGGAATCAACCATAAGTCCGTGCACGGAATCTTCTATTCGTTGCGTGGCCGAGGCAAGAGAGCCTATCCCCCGCACGTTCACTACTACCAACCCTATTGGACTGAATACAAGGAATTTACAGACTATTGCGCCAGAGTCAGCTACTTCATCTCCCAAGGCGAACCCGTCAAAAACACCTTGGTCGTCCACCCGCTGACATCAGCAGCGACAGAACACCGGGGACCAGGCACGCCAATCGGAAAGTCGCCGGAGATCAGAAGACGCGACAATGCGTTCCTGGAGCTGATCCTGCGATTCCTGGGCAACCAGATCGACTTCGACCTCGGAGACGAGCAGACCCTTGACTGCTGGGGCGAAGTGACGACCTGCGAGGGCAAGCCGGCGTTGCGGGTCGGCAAGATGACCTATCATGCCGTGGTGCTTCCGGAACTGAAGACCATTTCGCCCTCAACCCTTGAGCTTCTGACAGCATTCGTCAAAGCAGGAGGCAAGTTGTTGATCCTTGGACAATCCCCTGCCCTGCTTGATGGACGCCCCGCTCCCGAGCTCGCCGATGCTTTCCGTGGCGCCACGGTCCATGGCAACTTGGGATCCCTCGTCAGGGAATTGACCGGCATCCCCAAGGACTATCGATTCTCCTGCCTCCAGGATGCGTTGCCGATCCACATCAACTACAGGAAGGATCAGCGCTACCAATACTTCTTCATCTTCAATGGGGATTGGAAGGAAGCCAGATCCTGCAGGTTGTCTCTGGAAGGCTGCAAGTCGGCGATCATCCTGCCTGGAACCGACGCCCCACCCATGCCCGTCATTCGCAAGCAGTGCAATTTCGGGACGGAGTTCGCCTTCGACATTCCCGCAGGCTCCAGCGTCATGCTCCTGGCCGAAGCGACGCAAGCTCCATTTACGACAGACGAGGCGTTGCCTCAAGCAATTGCCACAACCCTGGAGCTGACGCCCCAATGGTCGTTGAGCAGGAAACATCCCAACTCTCTGGTCCTGGAGTTTGCCTCGTTCCGCAAGGGCGACGGCGACTACTCGCCAGTCTATCCGATCCTTGCGATTCACGACATGCTGACCAATGAGGATTACCGTGGTCCCCTGACGCTGCGATTTGCCTTCAAGTCAGATATCCGTCTGGACAATCTGAAACTGGCTTTGGAGTCGCCCCATGATCATGTCGTTTCGCTTAACGGCGTCAACATCCCCGTTGCTGTTGACGGGTATTTCTGGGACAAGTCCTTCGAGACGATTCCATTGACTGCTCCTGTTCTCCCTGGCGAAAATATCTTGGAAGTCAGCAGGCAGTACACGCCCCTGGCGAGATTCCGCTCGTCGATCACCTCGCTTTTCGAGAACCTTCCTGGCGTTGAGCTGGAATGCATGTACCTGGTTGGCGACTTTGGAGTCTGGTCAAGCCGATTGCCAACCAGGACGCACTGCATCAAGATGAACCACCGGTTCGTCTTGGGCACGGAAACCGATTCCTTCACCGGCGAGCTGGTTGACGCTGGATATCCTTTCTACACCGGCACCATGTCCCTGACCCAAACAGTAACGATTCCGCAGTCATTGGCCGGGAAACGGGCATCGATCAAGCTTGAGGGGTTAACCTCTTGCCTGGCACGGATATTCGTCAACGGAGAGGACAAAGGCATCATTGCCTGGGAACCGAACGAACTGGACATCGGCGTCCTGCCGCAGGGAGAGGTCACCATAGGCCTGGACATCACCAACACCCTCAGGAACCTCCTCGGACCCTACCATAGGCCAAAGGGGGAATTTGGCGAGGCATGGGGTGGTTACGGCTACCCGAATCTCCCATGGATCGGCGCCGTTGACGAGGTGACGCGCAAACCGATTCCCAATTGGCAAGACCATCGAATCCCAGACACGAACGCATGGACCGAAGACTACATGCTGGTTTCCAATGGATTGCAAGGAGCATACCTGATTGTCAGGGAATAAGATGTCGTGTTCACTTCGCATAAGCCGCAAGGTAGTCTTGGCCTCCTTCCGAGCGTCGATTCCCGTTTTGCTTGGGTACTTGGCGATGGGTTTTGCCGGAGGTGTCCTATTGGCCAAGGAGACTGGCCTTGGCGCATTTTGGGCTTTCCTGACCAGTTCCACGGCCGTTTCCGGCACGTTGCAGTTTCTGATTGTCGATATGTTCTGCAACCAGACTGCGCTTTGGACGGTTGCCATCATCACGCTCAGCGTCAACATCCGCTACGCCTTGTATGGCCTGCCCCTTGTCGACAGGTGGAGAGGCATTCCCATCTGGATGAAGCTCTACTTGATCCTCACCTTGACGGACGAGACCTTTGCCCTGGTAGTCGAAAACAAGGTTCCCGAGGGCGAGGATTCCCTGACCTACTGCTTTCTGATCTCGATGTTCAATCATCTCTATTGGATTACTGGCGTTGTCTCGGGCAACGTAGCCGGTCATTTGGTCCAGTTCAACGCCAAGGGGATTGACTTTGCGATGACCGCTTTGTTCATCGTGATCTTGCTGGATCAGCTCAAGAGTCGCGGCAATCGTTTCCCCGCATTGATCGGCTTTGTCAGCGCATTGGTCGGGCTGTTGCTGTATCCGTCCAACATGCTGATTCCGTCGATAATGATCGGTCTTGTTGTTCTTCTTGCCTTCCGTTCAAAGTTGGAGCCTTTGGTTGCTTCGGGAGGTCAGGCCGATGAATAACCTTGACACGACCTATCTGCTTGCGATTACGGGTGTTGTCTTTGCCGTCAACTATGGGCTTCGTGGTTTTGTCTTCGCCGCCTTTGGCGGTGGGAAGCGTCCTCCTGCTGTGATTCTCTATGTGGGTTCGGTAATCAGTCCTGCGGTCATCAGCATGCTGATCGTCTATTGCCTGAGAGGAACCAAGTTTCTGGCTGCTCCCTACGGGGTGCCAGAATTGACGGCATCTGCTGTTTGCGTCATCTTGCATCTTTGGAAACGCAATCCGTTGCTCAGCATTATTGTCTCTACCGTGGTCTACATGGTCCTCGTGCAAAATCTTGCGGGGTAGCGAAAACCTTGCCTCATTATCCCTTGCCTGAACAAGTTGCGAGGGTATATTCCTATATGTTGCTTTCTTGGGCATTTTATCTCGAATTTATGCAAACCAATAAGGAGTGTGAGTCGATGAAAAGAATTCTAGTCTTGCTGTTAACTCTGGCGTATGTCAGTGTATTTGCTCAGGTATTGCGCTTGGGGATCATTTCGGATACCCAGCCTGGCAACAACTCTCGTAAGGCGGGAACCCCCTTGTTCTACGTGGAGAAGGCATTCAAGCTGATGCGCGAACTTGGCGTGGACGGCATCCTGATCGCCGGCGACTTGTCCAACGTAAACGATCCATCGGTCTATGTCGAGATCAGGAATATCTACGACGAGGTTTTCGGCAACGATGCCCAAAAGCCGCATTTCATGCCCGTGATGGGCAACCACGACCGTTCGGGCGGACTCCCCAAGGACAATCCCGCACGTACCAAGGAAGAGCGTGAAAAGCGATTTATGGAAGGCCTGAAGGTCGACACGCTCCATCCCCACCTGGTCATCAACGGCTTTGACGTCATCGGACGCTCCTTCGAAGGCGGCAACGGCGCAGGATGCAATGCTGACGACGAGGCCTGGTTCAGGGCCGAACTCGCCAAGGCGATCGAACGGGATCCCGTCAAGCCGATCATCGCGTGCGGGCACAACCACGGATACGACACCGTCTATGGTTCCGTCCCCTGGGGCAACAGGGCGATCACCCGCCTTTTTGCACCCTACCAGCAAGTCATCTACTTCTCGGGACATACCCACTACCCCAACGAAGACCCCAGAACCATCCATCAAAAGGACTTCACGTCCGTCGGAACCTCCACGCTCAACTACCTCTGGGTTGACGAACCCTGCATCGAATATCCCGGAAGGCATGAAGGCAAGAACATGCTCTACATGGTGGCTGACGACAAGCAGGTCGTCATCAGAAGGTATCAGCTCCGCGACAACTCCGAAATCCTGGACAACGGAAAACCCTGGACGCTTCCGTTGCCCCTCAACAAGGAAAACTTCGTCTACGAGCCGAGCCGTCGCGTCAAGGACAACCCGCCTATCGCCCCCCAATTCCCCGAAGGCGCCGCCATTGCCGCCAAGCCATTCCCCGAAGGCAAGCCCTTCAACGGAGTCGTCATCACGGGAACTGCCGCCAAGCATGTCGATTTCGTCCACCACTACAAGATTGACATCTTCGCCAAGAACGCAGAGGGTGGCTGGGACAAGAAAACAACGTCGCCGATCATCTTCCATTCCGACTTCTACAGGGGACTCAACTTTATGAAGCCGACATTCGAATGCAAGATTCCGCTACAGCCAAGAACCAAGGAATTCCAAGGATTCGATTTCCAGCCGTCAACAACATACAGATTCGAAATGAAACCCTGCGAGTCATTCGGGACGGCAGGAAAACCACTCTACGCGGAAATCACCATGCCGGCCGACAAGCAAGAAGCGAAAAAATAAGCCAAAAATCATTTACCAAAGGGAACGACGCCAATGAAAAAATCCATCCTCGCCACTGCTTTCCTGTGCGCAACGCTGGTCGCCAACGCGCAAAACCAAATCATCTGCGAGGTGAATGCGGGAAACTTGAGAGAACCCGTCGACAGCGTCGGGACAACGGGCAAATTCAGCGGCGTGCTTCCTGTCGGCATGTCTGAGAATTTCAGCCATTGGATGACCGGCGAATGCGTCGGCGAAGCCAAGACCGACACTTTGGGCGATCCCTATGTCAGCTTGAACATGGTCAAGCCAGGAACGCAATTCGCCATACCGCTTAACAATCCCAAGGCAAAGACACGGTACAAGGCCACCTTCATCATCCGCAACAAGCTCAGCTTGGACGCCACCGGATACCTCAGGCAAGCCGGCGAACCCTACAAAAGCTACAATGTGCAGTTCAAGATCGAACAGTCCGACGACTTCAAGACCTTCGTCTTTCCCTTCATGATCAATGCATTCCATAGCGCAAACGACAATACGGGACTCTACTTCACGTTCAACCAGGTCGGCAGGCTCGACCTGAAACTGATCAAGATCGAAGAAGTCTCCGAAAGGGAATATGAACTCCTCGAACTCCAATTCGTCAAGAGGATCATCAGGAAAGCGCCTGGCACGGACAACTTCCTGGCGAACAGCTCCTTGCCCAAGGGGCTCCAAAGCGGCTGGGCACAGCTTGGGGGCAACAATTATTGCAGGTCCAAGGTCTTCGTCGATGAAAGCGTGCGCGGACCATCAGGGGAGTTTGCCTTGTGCCTGGATTCGTCCAGCGACCGAAATGTCGGCATTGCATCCCCTCCATTCGTCGCCTCCGACCCGCATGGATCCGTCACCATTTCCTTTTCCTACCGGGGCAACGGGACTTTTTCCACCCAGATTGCCGCCAATTGGGGATTGGCTCGTGCAAAGCTCGAACCATCGGAAACGGAGTGGAAGCGGGCTACCTTGACCGCAAAACTCCCCGTCAGGAGGATGGGGGTGACGTTCAGGATCGAAGGCCAAGGAAAACTCCATGTCGATGCGTTCAGGGTCGCTGGCGAAGGACAGGGCGACTACAAGCCGGCGGGGCAGCATGAAATCTCGTTCTTCCTGCCGAAATCCGACGCCGACGTCGCGCGGATCCAATTCCAGGACGAGCCATCGAGGATCGGGATCTATCTCACCGGGGAGGCTGCCGACGCGACCATCAAGTGCACGGTCACCGACCTGTACGGGAAAACCGTGTCGTTGCCGGATTTGCGCGGCAAGGAAAACGTTTTCGACTACCACAGCGACCTAGGCTTGGCTCCCCTTGGGCAATATCGAATCGAGTGCCAGGCTTTTCGCGGCGATGTTCCCGCATCTCCCATCAGCGAGTTTGTGATGACCCGTATTCCCCGCCCCCGGTACTGGGGCAAGGATGCTCCCGACTCGCCCTTTGGCATGCACACCAACCAGTTGGAATCCTGCCTGCGCGCCTTGAAGGCAGGCGGCTTCAATTGGGCGCGTTGCCACGACGGCGCCAGGTTCATCACCTGCTGGTACTACCTGGAGCCGGAAAAGGGAAAATGGGATTTCCAGGACGACCAGGTCATGGCGTACAGGAACAACAACATCATGCTTTACGGGCAATTGGCGGGCGCCCCGATCTGGGCGTCCAACCTCAAAAACCTTCCGGAGAAATATCACCGCAGCTATGCCAGCGTCTTCTTCGCACCTCTGCCGGAACACGAAGATGATTTCGTCAACTATTGCGAAACCATCGCAAAACGGTATCGTGGAATCATCGACGACTGGTTCATCTGGAACGAGCCCTACTCGCCTCTCTTCTTCCACAAGGATCAAGACCCGAATACGGGGAAATACATCGCATGGGAATCCCTGGAAGAAACGGGCAAGGCATTCGCACATTACTCCAAATTGGCGTACAAGGGAGCCAAGGCGGGAAATCCAAATTGCAGGATCACCGGGTTCGGAACGGCAGGCGCGCCATGGGCAAACGCAGTCTATGATGGCGGAGCCTACGACTTCTGCGAAGAAATGGATTTCCATTGCTACTACAACTCGAACCACGCCGGCTTCCCTGGCGATCCCCTGGCCAAAGGCATCGAGACCATATTCGAAAAGATATTCGCCGAGAAGGGGCGCAACACCAAGCCAATCATCATGTCAGAAGGACAGGCAGGAAGCGCTTCGACCAGAGAAACTGAACCCAGGGCGGGCATGTACAAGAACACAATCACCTGGCAATCGATCGAAAGGCCGACGACCATCGCAAATTCAAACATGAGATACATCCTCTCATACCTGGCTTCGGGAATCAAGAAAATCTACCTCTATACCGCCCACGGATACACGGACTTCAGCAGGGGAACGGACCTGCAGATCATCCTCTCCGCAGATGGCTCGCCGCACCCGGCACTCGTCGCGCACGCCGCTCTCGCCTATAGACTCGAAGACATGAAATTCATCGAGTACCATAAGCTGGGTGATACAAGGGCTTACGCAATGATCTTTTCTGACGGGACAAGATCTGTCGCCGTAATTTCCTCGGAAGGAATGCTCAAGGCAACGATCAACGCCAACCACAAGGCGGCCACCTGCTCCGACATCTACGGAAACACAATCCCGAATGCATTCGACTTCGACGGCACCATCGCCTATATCCAGGCCAACTGCAAGCCTGAGGAACTCAAAAACTCCATCATGGCGACCGCGAAGGAAGACGAAGACTGAGCAATCGCATTGCTGGAAATAACTCTCTTGACGGTGTATATTAATGAGTTTCCAACTTTGGATATACACGAGGAGAATTCACCAATGCTATTGCTTACTCAAATACCCGGAAACGGAGATAGGATCGTTCGTTTTAGCGGGGATTGCCTTAAACTGACCTTCAGGCTCAACGAAAACATTCCCGGCGAAGCTTTCGTCAGGACGAACCTTTGCCGCGGAAGCATTCGGAGACGCGAGGTCATCGCGCAAGTCGAACACAAAAAGGCACGAATGGGACGTGATTGGCATGACATCAAAATGCCGATGACCGCCCCCGGGGTCTACTCGATCACCCTCCCCCTCAACGAAATCGGACTCTTCGAATTCAAATGCTTCTTTTTGCCTGAGGGCGGCGGCGTCCCGCAATGGCCCCGCGGCGAAAACAGCCGTGTCAAGGTCGAACCCAGCAACACATCAAGCAACAACACGATCTACAATGCCTTCGTCAGGCAATTCGGCAAGAACCGAAGCGGCGGCGCATGGCAAGAAGAACATCGTTCGGCGGAAAAGTTTTTAGATGCCTCCGACTATACCGTCGTTCCGCCATCGGGAACCTTCCGCGACCTCAAGGCTGAATTGCCATTTATCATGGACGAGCTGGGATTCCGCATCATACAGCTCCTGCCGATCCATCCAACCCCAGTCAGCTTCGCCAGAATGGGACGCTTTGGAAGCCCGTTCGCACCAACCGATTTCTATTCCGTAGATGCGTCAATGGCGACGTTTGACAGGAGAACAACGCCACTGGAACAATTCTGCGAACTGGTTGACGCGATCCATGCACGTGGAGGACTGGTGCTGATCGACTTGCCTGCCAATCATACAGGCTGGGCTTCGACGCTGCAAGTGCATCACCCGGAATGGTTCAGCAGGAACCCGGACGGCTCGTTCGAAAGCCCAGGCGCATGGGGTGTCGTCTGGGAAGACTTGTGCAAACTCAATTTCGACGACCAGAAGCTCTGGATCCAAATGGCCGACATCTTCCTCCATTGGACCAGACTGGGCGTTGACGGATTCCGTTGCGACGCAGGATACATGGTCCCGATGAGAGTCTGGGAATACATCGCGGCCAAGGTCAGGGAGGAATACCCGGAGACCATCTTCTTCCTCGAAGGTCTCGGAGGTCCTCCATACGCAACGGAAGAACTCCTGCAGGAAGGACGGCTTAACTGGGCATACTCCGAATTGTTCCAATGCTACGAGTCACAGCAAGTCAGGGACTACCTCGCCTACTCATATGGGTTCAGCAAACGGAATGGCTGCCTTGTCAATTTCGCTGAAACGCACGACAACGACCGGCTTGCCGCAAGATCACAAAGCTGGGCCGCGATGAGAACGGGATTGGCGGCTCTCACCAGCGTCAACGGCGCCTTCGGAATCGCAAACGGAGTCGAATGGCTTGCCACTGAAAAGATCAACGTGCACGGCTCGGCGTCCCTCAACTGGGGTGCGAAGCCAAACCTGGTCGCACATCTCAAGAGGCTCAACCAAATCCTCGGATGCCACCCTGCATTCCATTCGGATGTGGATGTCAGAATCCCATCCAGTGGATCGGGAGATGCAGTCGGCATCCTGAGGCGCTGCCGAAACAGGCATGATTCCGTGATGGTCGTTATCAATGTAAACGAACGCGCCCACGCCTGGTTCGAGTGGGAAACCTTCGAACTCGACCTGGGAGACGAAGCCTACGACCTGCTCAGCGGACAACGGGTCGATACCATCAGGACAGAGGGAAGGCTCCATATGGACTTGCTGCCTGGGCAAATCAAATGCCTCGCCAGAAAGCCACTCCCGGAAAACGACCTCGACGCCGTCTATGCAAACGAATGGCAAACGCTAAGATACTATGTCCTGAAGTCAATCGTCCACTACTACGATTACCTCGACGTCACTGGAGTCGATATTGACGAATTGGCGAAAATCCTCCGAGACAATCCCAAGAAATTCATGGGCAGGCTCTTTGACGCGAAAACCCTCTTCCCGCATGGCGAGTGCGAAGACCCGATGGGACAGGAATACCTGCCGTTCATGGAATGGGACGTGGAAACAGACTCGAGAAGAGCCTTGCTCGTACCACCAAACCATTTGATTCTCGTCACTCATACCAGTCGTTTCAGGGCATCGCTGATGAGCAAGGGGAAATGCCTGAGCAGGCAGTCGTCTTTCAAGGCATCCAATGGACTCTACTACACGCTCTTCATGCCGGCTCCATTCGGGCGGATCACCTGGAAACTGGAGTTGCACGTCGAGGCGTTTGACGGCGAAACAGCCCGACGCGTCGTCGGCAAGCTCCTTCAGCTTCCCATTCCCAAAGGCAGGCCGGTCCGCCTGAGGCAGCCTGTCGCAAAACTGGACGACACGGCTCTTGGGTTGTGCTCGAATGCCACGGGAGGATATGTCCAGGCACGGGCACTTTGGGGAAATCTGCTTTCGAAATACGACGCTTTCCTCGCGGCATGCCCGGCGCAAGACTATCCGGACGACAGGATCGTCCTCCTTTCAAGGTTCAGGGTTTGGCTCAACTACAGGGACCATAACGTGGAATTGGACTCCAATTGCCAGGTCGCTTTCACAAATACACTCGAAAACGAACTGCAATGGGACTTCGCCGTCCACTCGGGAATGGGACAGAACGTCTATCTGAGAATTGAATACCGAATGGATCCAGGTCCCGGAAACCGTTGCCAAATGAGGATAAGCAGACTCATTTCACCGGAAAGCGACCCGAATGGCCTGCCCCCCGAAACGCCTGTCACATTGACCGTGAGACCTGAAATCGACTTCAGGGTCAACCACGAGAATACAAAGGCCTACAACGGACCGGAAACGCAATTCCCCAAGGCATTGGAAGCATCCGACAATGGATTCACGTTCACGCCAAGCGGTCCCTGGGGACTCAGGTTGACCGCCAACGCGCCCTTCACAAAAATTCCGAAATGGCAGTATGGCATGCAGATGTCCGAAGACGCCGCACGTGGACTGGACGCCGCCAACGACCAGTTCTCGCCAGGTGCATTTAACCTTGACCTCAAAGGAGGCGATGAATTCCGCCTGGAAGCAACAGGTGAAATACTGGATCAAAAGCCGCAACCGTTCGAAATTGCGCCTTGGACCGCATTGGATGCCCCAACGCAACTTCCCATCGACCAGGCTCTGCTCAAGGCGATGAAGCGGTATATCGCCGATCGCGAAGGCAACAAGACCATCATCGCGGGCTTCCCGTGGTTCCTCGACTGGGGACGCGATACGCTTATCTGCCTCAAGGGACTGATCGCGGCAAAACTCTTTGATGAATCAAGGGACATCATCCGCCAATTCGCTTCCTTCGAGCACAACGGAACCATACCGAACATGATACGGGGAAAGGACAGTGGGAATCGCTCAACCTCGGACGCACCGCTTTGGCTCTTCGCCGCAGTGTCGGATTTCGTACAGCAGGCGCCAAAGTCATACGACCTGCTCAACATGGATTGCGATGGCAGGCCGCTGGCGAAGATCCTCGTTTCCATCGCGGACAACTACTACAAGGGAACAGACAACGGAATCAAGGTTGACCAGGAAAGCTGCCTTGTCTTCAGCCCCTCGCATTTCACTTGGATGGACACCAACCACCCGGCGGGAACCCCGAGGCAAGGATACCCGATTGAAATCCAGGCGCTCTGGATCCACGCACTCGAATTCATCGTCAATGCAAATATCGCCGAAGAACCCTATGCGACATGGGCAAATACAGCCCGAAACAGCGTCAAGGCACTCTACACCAGAGGCAAAGGACTAAGCCTCAGCGACTGCCTGCTCGCAGACCCAGGGACAAGCGCCATGCACGCCGTCCAGGACGACGCGATCCGGCCAAACCAGCTCCTCATGCTCACGCTCACAGATGTCTTCCACAAAACGCCAACCGCCACGGCGGTCCTTGAAGACTGCTCAAGATTGCTTGTCCCGGGGGGCATCCGCTCGCTCGCACCGACTCCGGTCAATGTCCCAATCCGAATCGAACACCGAGGACAACTGCTCAACGATCCCTGGCATCCGTACTGGGGACGTTACGAGGGGGACGAAGACACAAGACGAAAGCCAGCATACCACAATGGTACAGCTTGGGGATGGCAAATGCCGCTATACTGCGAGGCGCTCGTCAAAAACTGCGGGCAGCAGGCAAGAATTGCGGCCATCGCACTTCTTTGCTCGGCAATCGATATCCTCGAACAGGGAAGCATTGGGCATCTGCCGGAAATCGTCGATGGCGACTGGCCGCACACGGAACGCGGTTGCCTCTCGCAAGCCTGGAGCGTCTGCGAAGCATACAGGGTCGCAACACTGCTCCTGGAACAGAAAACTACACAGGACGACGAGAAACCAGACTTGACAGACGATGAAGAATGCATAAATTGATGATTAGTATAATGTTAATCAAATGAAAACCCACTAACAGGAGGTGAGCCACCATGGCCAAAAGAACCCAAAAAACGAAGGTTGAACCTGAACGCAGGATCAAAGTCCTTGTCGTCACCCCGGAAATCACTTACATACCTGCCGGGATGGGCAACATCGCGCCTCACGTAAGCGCGAAAGCCGGAGGCATGGCAGATGTGTCAGCGTCCCTGGTCAAGGCGCTGTTCGAACTTGGCGCAGACGTGCACGTCGCAGTCCCGCACTATCGGCGAATGTACGACACAAGCTATACGAACCGCGAGGACTCCAACCAGAAAATGCTCCGTGAAGTCCTCCAAGGAGGCGAATCCGACAATGTCAAGCGGGTCCACTTGGCTGAAAGCAGGCTCTTCAACCTGAGCAATCGAGTCTATGGCCATTCGACCGAGGAATGCCTGATAAGGAGCCTGGCATTCCAGAGGGAAGTGATCAACAGCATCATCCCGGAAGTCAATCCCGACCTTATCCATTGCAACGACTGGATGACGGGCATCATCCCCTCCTTCGCAAGAATCCTTGGCATACGAAGCCTCTTCACACTCCACAACATCCATACCGTGGAAACGACCCTGGAACGCATCGAGGACTACGAAATCGACACGTCTCCGTTCTGGGCAAACCTGTTTTTCACTCGCCAGCCATGGGACTATTGGGAATCACGCTCCAACAATCGCGTCGATCTCTTGGCATCGGGGATTTTCGGATCCCACTTCATCAACACGGTCAGTCCGACGTTCCTGCAGGAAATCGTCCAGGGCTACCATGATTTCATCCCATACCACGTTCGTGAGGAAATCAAGAACAAGTACTACCATGGTTGTGCGGAAGGCATCCTCAATGCCCCGGATCCGGAATACAATCCCCAGAAAGACACCGCGCTCGTGAAAACATACACCGCCAGAACGCATGTCAAGAGCAAGCGCCTCAACAAGGTCGAGTTCCAGAAGGTCATGGGACTGAAGGAAAATCCCGAAGCGCCGCTGCTCTTCTGGCCGTCCAGGCTCGATCCCATCCAGAAAGGACCGCAACTGCTCACCGACATCCTCTACCAGATCATCCATGAATACTGGAATGAGGGACTGCAGGTCGCCTTCGTCGCGGACGGCTCGTTTAGAGCCTACATACTGGACATCATCAGGCAACATGGATTTGAAGATCGCATCGCTATCCATCCCTTCAGCGAAGAACTCTCGCACCTGGGATACGCCGCAAGCGACTACATCCTCATGCCGTCGAAATTCGAGCCTTGCGGCTTGCCGCAAATGATCGGTCCCTTGTATGGAAGCCTGCCTATCGTACACAATACTGGAGGGATCCACGATACCGTAACGCACATCGACACGACCGCCGGCACAGGAAATGGATTCGTCTTCAATAACCACGATTCGCAAGGACTCAAATGGGCCATCGACCAGGCGATGATTTTCCATTCGCTCCCAAGCAACGTCAAGAGCGTTCAAATCTCCAGGATCATGAACGAGGCAAAGAAAAGCTTCAACCACTCCGTCACGGCACAATCCTACATCAAGCTCTATGAAAAGATGATGGATCGCAAGCTAGTACCAGACTTCAGACAGGCATAGGCGCATTCCAATGGCCGAATCAGAAGCAGATAAATTCAGCAGGGAGCTGAAGCAGGCAGTGTGCGATTTTCTTGGTGGTGGGGCAAAGGATACCGCCAATGTTCACGTTGACTTGATCAATTGCCTCGAAGTCCAAGGGTTCATCATGGTTCAATACAATGCCAAGTCGCGCTCAAGGGTCTACCAGGAAGCACTGGATGCCATGTTGACCGTCAGTGAAAAACTCACGACGGCACGAACATTCAGGTCGATTGTCGGGAGAATCGCCGGAGCCACGGGATCAGAACGAACCGCCGAACGGCTCAAGCTCCTGAACAAACTCAACAGTTACATCGAAATCGCCAAGGCAAAGGCAAAGCGAGTCTAAGGAGCCGTTAAAAAATTAAGTTTACATTTCCGGTTTCTTTTGGCCCCCTCTCCCCTGTCCTGTCAGTCGCGTATGCATATACGCTCTTTCCAGGACAGGGGAAAAACAACCCAAAACAATTCCGGAACTGTTGCCTTAATTTTTGAACGACTCCTAAATCCAAATGGCTATCGAGAGCATGCACAAACTACTAGCGATATTCCTGATCGCCGCCTATTCCCTGTTTGCAGGCAGGTTGATGGGTGTCGTGGTCTCGGTCGCCGATGGAGATACGGTGCGAGTCATGGACGTCAATCGGAAGCAGCATCGCGTCCGGCTTTACGGGATCGACACACCTGAAATCGATCAGGAGTTCGGAAGGATAGCCAGGAATGCACTCTCGAAACTGGTTTTTTCCAAAAACGTAGTCGTCGATTACGAAGAAAAGGACCAGTACGGGCGAATCGTCGGCAAACTCTATGTCAACGGGACATACGTCAACCTTGTCATGGTCAAGGCCGGCTATGCCTGGCATTATGTCAGATATGCCGAAAACGAGCACGACCTGGCAGAGGCCGAAGAACAGGCCAGGAAACAAAGGCTTGGAATCTGGGTACAGGACAATCCAATGCCCCCTTGGGAATTCAGAAGAAAGAAACGCTGAGCAAGCTGAAAGCCTATGAAATTGAGGAAATACCACGGACTGGGAAACGACTATCTGGTCGCCACGCCCGAAGAATTCGGTTCGCCAAGCAACCTTGAGCAACGCATCCAGGCAATTTGCGATCGCCATATGGGGGCTGGTTCGGATGGCATCCTGCTTGGTCCCTTCCTGCCGGATTCCCAGGAATTCAAGCGAATCGCGCAACGCTCGAACACCAACGAAAAGCCGAAATTCGCATTGAGAATCTACAATCCTGACGGATCGGAAGCCGAAAAAAGCGGAAACGGGCTTAGGATCTTCACCCAATTCCTGTTCGATTCGGGACTGGTCGGCAACGAACCGTTCAAGATCGCCACGATGGGCGGCATCGTCACCTCCGTGGTCAACGAACCCTACGAGGACATCATGGTCCAAATGGGTAAAGTGACTTTTGACAGTTCGCAGATCCCGGTGAAAGGCGAACGCCGGGAAGTCCTCGCCGAATCGATTAAGCTGGGAGGCAGGGACTTTACCTACTCAGCGGCATCAATCGGAAATCCCCATTGCATTGTATTGTGCGACGAGGTTTCCAGATCCTTGGCTCTGGAGTTCGGCCCGCTTTTCGAATGCGAAGCACGCTTTACGAACAAGACCAACGTCCAGTTCATGAAGGTGCTTTCGGATCAATCGATCTTCATTGAGATATGGGAGCGAGGCGCAGGATATACCTTGGCAAGCGGCAGCAGCGCCTCGGCAGCGGCATGCGTCGCGCATAAGCTCGGACTATGCGGCCAATCCGTGCTCGTCAAAATGCCCGGAGGCAATTTGGAGGTCAAAATCGACGACGAGTGGAACGTAGTCCAGCATGGGCCCGTCAAGTTGGTCTACGATATGGATTTCTACGAATAACTGAATGGCTATGGAAACTCACTGGAATGGCGACAAGATCGTCGAATTGCTTCTTAAATGCGGCAAAAATGCCATAGGGCACAGGGAAAAACTCGGCTTCGAACTCAAGGAAGACGGCTCGCTCGTTACGGATATCGACAGGCAAAACGAAGCCTTCCTCAAGCAAAACCTGGAAACTGACGACTGTTGCTTCATCGGCGAGGAAACCATCAGGGATTGCGATGAAGCGACAGTCCGCAAAACCTTGGAAGGACGATGCTGGATCGTGGATCCCATCGACGGCACAGCCCCTTATGCACATGGCTTCCTGACCTGGGGAATTTCCATCGGATACCTGGAAAACTACCGCCACAAGTATGGAGCGGTCATCCTGCCGGACAGTGGCGAAATCCTCGCTACCAGAAACGACCAAGTCATCTACGCAAGAATACCAAGCCTGGACATCCCAGTGTCGGACATCGACTGGACCGTACTTGCCCCGCCGCCAGATGCATGGTCGCTAGGCGGGATGATCATGCTCGGGCAACGGTACACCCGATACGGAAGGGTTCCGCTCCCCAATCCGGTTCTTTCCAGCGGCAGCGCTGTCCAGGCGCTGGCCAGCGTCATCTGCAACAAGGCGCAAGCCTACATCGGACATATGAAGATCTGGGACGTGGCGGGAATTCTCCCGATGATGGAACGCTTGGGCATCCTTGCCATCTTGGATAATGGGACTCCAATGACCTGCAATGTCTTAGGGGGCGCCTTCGATCTTGACCCGAAGTCGAAGGAATTCTGGGGATTGGCAGACACCGTTCGTATCGCACGCCCAAAGGCGCTCAAAACCTTGAATGAAATCATGCCTGTTGAAAAGACCTGAACAAAAGGGAGTTTATGTCGATCATGAGGATTTTTCTCTCCATCTTGGCTTTGGCATTCCTGGTTGGTTGTGGCTCGGAGGGACTCGATTTCCAAAAGGGGCAGGAAGCCCTCGCCGATAACGATATCCACGCAGCGGAAGACGCATTCCGCCAATCGATCCGCAAGGGCGAACGCGTCAAGGATTCATACCTGCAATTGGGATACCTGTACGAGCGACAGGATGGAAACACGCTCTTGGCGCTATGGCATTTCAACCAGGCGCTCAAGTACTCCAACAAAGACGACCAAGACCTGAAAGACATCAGAAGCGCCGTCACGCGATGCGAAGACCAATTCCTAAAGGAACTCTCAACCCGTGGACGTGAATCGGAACTCCAGGCGCTCAAATTCAAAATCAAGCTCCTGGAAGACCATGCCGCAAGGCAAAAGCGCTGGATAGAAGAACTCAGAAGGGAAAATACGGATTTCAGAAAGCAACTCGCCGAAACCAACTGATGATCCTAAGGAGATGTTAAAGCATGAAAATTGGTGATTGTTGGAATTTTGACAAAAAAATTTTCATGATTAATCCAATATTCAAGGCAGCGGTTCTTTTATCATTTTTTGTACTTCCCAGCATTCTTTTTGCTACACCACAAGTCCCGGATATAATT
>JAGVUR010000188.1 GCA_019136135.1 Verrucomicrobiota bacterium | reverse complement strand
GGTTGTATGTTAACTACTTCATTGACTGGAGAGATGCATTTTTGTGGTTGCATGATGATTGTTGTAGTTCGAAATTTCGTACGAACATCAGAGATATAGCGAGGAAAAAAAATGACGATGACAAAGCGTGATTTGGTTGTCCGCGTTTCCAAAGAGACCAAAATCAATCAAGTGGATGTAAAGAGAGTCCTGGAGTCAATCCTTAAGGCCTTGACCGAGGAATTGGCGGCGGGAAACAATATCGAATTCAGGAATTTCGGCGTGTTCGAAGTTCTGACGAGAAAGGCACGGGTGGGACGCAATCCCAATGCGCCAACCAAGGAAGTGCAGATCCCTGAAAGAGCCGTGGTCAAATTCAGGGCCGGCAAGGAAATGAAGAAGCTCATCGCCATGCTTGATCCTAAAAAATTGGCGAGCGATGCAGATTCTGAAGATTGATCGCACAGCCATGCGTGCGAATAAGGCGCGCCAAGAGGAAGTCGGTATCGAAAACTAAAGGCTGACTTCCTTTTTGTTTTTGCCAAAGACAGATTGGAGTTACGACAATGGCATCGATTACCGAACCCCTCCCGGGGACCTCTGATATCTGGGAACCGGAAACCCTAGACTGGATTACGCTCGAAAATGCCGCGCGAAATGTGTTCCACCGATACGGTTACGGTGAAATCCGTACTCCGATTTTTGAGCGGACTGACGTGTTCGTGAAAAGCCTTGGCGATGAAACCGACGTGGTCCAAAAGGAAATGTACACGTTCCAGGACAGGGGCGGGCGGAGCTTGACCTTGCGTCCCGAGGGAACGGCAGGCGTGATCAGGGCGATTGCCAATGCGGGGCTGGAACAGGGTGAGGAAAAGCGCGTGTTCTACTTTGGTCCGATGTTTCGCGGGGAGCGTCCCGCTGCGGGGCGTCGTCGCCAGTTCCATCAGGTCGGGGTTGAGACCGTCGGTTCCAACAATCCCTGGATGGATGTCGAAGTGATTGCGATGTTGTGCCAATTTTTGGACAGCATTGGGATTACGGGCAGCCATGTGGTCGTGAACACGCGTGGTTTGCCCGAGGATCGCGCCCGTGTGACTTCGGCATTGAAGGAGTACTTTGCTCCGAAGGTTGGTGAGATGTGCGAGGATTGCCGTCGCCGCTTTGACACCAATGTTTGGCGCATGTTGGATTGCAAGAACGAGCCATGCACGACCTTTGCCGCTGGTTCTCCCAAGATCGTCGATTTGCTTGGCGAGGAGAGCCGCACGTTCTTTGAGAAGGTCTGCCAAGGGTTGCGCGAAGTTGGCGTCGAGTACGAGTTTGCTCCTCGTTTGGTTCGTGGTTTGGATTATTACATCCACACGGTGTTTGAAGTGACGCACTCGGGTTTGGGCGCCCAGGATGCCTTGGCCGGTGGCGGTCGCTACAGGATTCAGTTTGCCGGCTCGAAGACTCCGATCGAGGGAATCGGCTTTGCCGCAGGAATGGAGCGTTTGCTTCTGGCTCGTCAAAGCTTGGGAATCACGGCGCCCGATGTGCGTGACGCGGACATCATGGTGCTTGGATTGGGCGAATCGGCGGTGCTTCCGGCGCTGCAATTGGCACAAACCCTCAGGGGCGAGTTCGCAGGCTTGCGGGTCAAGGCCGACTTTACCGGCAGGAGCATGAAGGCGCAGATGCGCGGAGCGAACAAGGCACGTGCGCAAGTCGCCCTCATCCTAGGTGAAAATGAATTGGCACAGGGCACGGTGGTATGCAAGATGATGGAAACCTCAGAGCAGGAAACCATCGCCATCAATGAACTCAACGGATTCCTGGCGACCAAGCTGAATGCCCGTTGATTGATAATTAAGGTTGTCTCGAAAAACAAGAGAGCAGGTGAAAACGATGTCATACGTTCGGACGCATCATTGCAATGAGTTGGGCTTGGATAATGTGGGCGAAAACGTGAATCTAAGCGGTTGGGTCAACTCTTCGCGCAACCTTGGCGGCTTGATCTTTATCGATCTCAGAGACCGCGAAGGAATCACGCAGTTGTTCATCGACCCCGTCGCGAAGCCGGAGGTGGCGGCGGTGGCAAAGGATATCCGTGACGAATGGGTCATCCAAGTCGCCGGCACAGTCAGGCCGCGCCCCGAGGCAATGGTCAACAAGAGCAGGGCTACGGGAGCCGTTGAAGTGGAGGTCGCCGAGATCAGGATCCTCAATCCTTCCCAGCCGATGCCCTACAACCTGAACGATCCTTCAGCCAGCGATGACATGAAGCTCAAGTACAGGTACCTGGATATGAGAAGCTCGGACATCGTCAAGAATCTGAGGCTCCGCCACAAAATCACCAAGATTTGCCGCGACGTGCTGGACGCCAACGGCTTTGTCGAAGTCGAAACCCCGATTTTGAGCAAGAGCACGCCCGAAGGCGCACGTGACTACCTGGTTCCCAGCCGTGTCCACCCCGGTACCTTCTATGCCTTGCCGCAGGCACCGCAGCAGTACAAGCAGATCCTGATGGTCGGAGGAGTCGAGCGATACTTCCAGATTGCACGTTGCTTCCGGGACGAGGACCTGAGAGCCGACAGGCAACCGGAGTTTACGCAGATTGACTTGGAGATGAGCTTCATCGACCAGGATGACATCATGGCAATGGTCGAAGAAATGATCGCTGCCGTGGTCAAGGATGTTCGCGGCGTCGAGATTCCACGTCCATTCAGGCGGATGCCGTACCAGGTTGCGATGGATCAGTATGGTTCTGACAAGCCGGATGTCCGCTTCGGAATGACGATCAAAGATTTGTGCGATGTGTTTTCGGCGACGGAATTCAAGGCGTTCCGCGGCGTTCTTGACGCTGGCGGCATCGTCCGCGGAATCAATGCGAAGGGGCAGGCCGCTGCATACAGTCGGAAGAACCTCGATGCATTGACGGAAACTGCCAAGCTCTTTGGCGCCAAGGGATTGGTCTGGCTGAAGGTCGAGGCGGGCGGCGCATTGTCGGGTTCCGCCGCGAAGTTCATCACTGAACCCGAGGCGAGTGCGCTGGTTTCGGCCATGGACGCCTGCGAAGGCGACCTGCTGCTGATCGTCGCCGATACCTGGAAGGTGGTCTGCGATGCCTTGGGGCGGCTGCGCCTTGATGTGGCGGCACAAGCCGGAATCGTCGACGACAAGGCCCTGGAGTTCCTCTGGGTCGTTGAGTTCCCGCTTCTGGATTGGGATCCGGAGGAAAAACGTTTTGTCGCCGTCCACCATCCTTTCACTGCCGCGATGGACGAAGATTTTCCGTTGCTGGATTCGGAACCGGGTCGCGTTCGCGCCAAGGCGTACGACGTGGTCCTCAACGGCGTGGAACTGGGTGGCGGTTCGATCCGTATCCATCGAACCGATGTCCAGGCGAAGATGTTCAAGACCTTGGGCATCTCCGACGATGACGCAAAGCAGCGTTTCGGACATATCTTGGAAGCTCTGTCCCTTGGCGCACCGCCGCATGGTGGCCTGGCAATCGGACTGGATCGATTCGTGATGCTGATGTGCGGTGCAAAGTCGATCCGTGATGTGATCGCCTTCCCGAAGACTGCCAAAGCGTCCTGCCTGATGACCGATTCGCCCTCGCAGGTCGAGACGAAACAACTGGATGAATTGTTCATTAAGACTACCTTGTGAAGAAGTGACGATTTTAAGGCGCGAGAATTTGTCGTGCCAGCGAAGGGGCGAGGTTGCACGAGGATCTTGGCAAGTGCTGCGGATGACAGTATAAGTACGGGCACCTGGGGTGTTCGTACTCAAGCTGTGTCGCCGCTAAAGTGGCTAAACATGGTGCTTCCCCAGTTGGACGGGCTGGACGGATTTGCCTTGCTGCAGAAAACGACGGTTTTAGGTAGGAGCAATGAGTTACGAGCGTGACAGGACAAGATTCTTCAGCGACAGGCTGCGATGGGAATGGAATGGAATCGTGTGGCGTCATGCCGATAAATTGGGCTTGCATGGGATGCGCGAGCCTGTGTTTTCAATCAAGCGCGAGATGCAAGAGCTGGGGCGCTGGTATCCGTTCCCCAAATGGATGATTGAGTTGAAGGAATCCTTGGTTCTTGACCATCCGTGGTATGCCGTATGCGAGGTGTTGAGGCACGAAATCGCCCATCAGGTGACGTCGTACCTAAATCCCAGCCTTGACGAGCCGAGCCATGGTCCCTGCTTTCGGAAAGTCTGCGAGGCAATGGGGATCAATCCGTCCGCCAAAATCAGCTATAAGGCCTTGGACGAGCGTGTGTTTTCGGATGATGGCGAATCTGCCGAGCCTCCTGAGATGTTGCGGATACGGAAACTTTTGGCGTTGTCGTCGAGCCCAAATGAGCATGAAGCGAAATTGGCGATGCAAAAGGCCCATGAATTGATGCTAAAATACGACCTTGATCCCGAAGCAGAAGGGAAAGAAGACGAAATGGTTACGATTACGGTTGGCAAGCCCTTGGCAAAGCGAAGCGAAGTCGAAATCATGCTGGGCAGCATACTGAGGCAATTTTTCCCGGTCAGTACAATATGGATTCAGACCAAGTGGTATGACAACGAGTTGAAATTCCTTTTGGAGGTTTCGGGCACGCCCTCGGACGTGAAGATAGCATCCTATTCCTACGACTTTCTGGTACATGCGATTGATTCCGCCTGGCAACAATTGCCTGGTTCGGGCAAGTGGCTGCCAGGAGGTCGGAAGTATCGCGACTTTGCCTTGGGCATGCTCGAAAGCGTATGGAGGACGCTTGAAAAAGAAAACGCAAAGGGGCAGGAGTGCGGCCTGGTGCTGGCGCGTCGGGCGAAAGTTGACAATTACGTTTCCCGCCGTTATCCTCGCCTCCGTCGCTCTGGCGGCAAGGCGCTGACGATCGACAAGTCGATGCATGAGGCGGGAACGAGGTCTGGCCTAGGCTTGAAGATTCGCGCCGGGATTGAAAACCAGGCGGATGGCAAGATTCGATACATTGGTGAAGGCAAGGACAAATGAGTGCAAATAAGCTTGCGTTTGGACGATACGACTATGCTGCATTTTTGACGTTTTCGGCCTATTCAGGATGCTCTGTAATCATCCCATTGGCGTTGGTCAAGATGAAGGGCGACCTTGGTTTTTCGCTGTCCCAGGGCGGTGCGCTTCAGGTTATCCGGAGTGTTTCGATGGTCGTTGCGATGGTGTATTGCGGCGTTGCGGCCGGGAAGTACGGGAAGCGGAAGACAATGGGCGTTTCGTCGTTGTTCATGGCAGTGGGCATTTTGGCGTGCGCTGTGTCGCAATCGTACCTGATGTTGTTGCCAATGCTGTTGATTACGGGGTTGGGCGAAGGGATTATCGAGGGGATTGCGACACCCTTCGTTCAGCAATTGCATGTAGAAGAGAGTGGTCGGTATGTGAATATTGCCCATTCGTTTTGGTCT
>JAGVUR010000148.1 GCA_019136135.1 Verrucomicrobiota bacterium | reverse complement strand
AATGGCCTGGGCAATTCCTTTACGTCTGCTACTTGTAATGTCGGTATTGTCGGAAATGTACACTCGGTAGCCTATCAACTTGTAATCGGAATTGACGCAGACCAATTTTCGTGCCAAAACCTGACCATTAGCATCCATGGCGAAAACTACTGCTTTGTTGGCATCGTATGCGTTGGCCAACACAGAGTCACAGTTAAACTTGTCTAAGCTCAGGCACGTCCCAAAGTAACTTCCCATCAGAAAGATTCGGAACGGGTCGGAGGAAACACAAATCTTGATAGGCAACCCATCGATGTCAACCTCACAAGTCTCAGGACAAAACCAGGCTTTGATATTGATCCTGTCTGATGCTTCTTTTACCCAGCCGTTGTTGCGGGACAGGTGCTGTCGATAGTCCGCCCCGTGCTGCTTCCATCCATCAACCAGCTCATAAAAGGATCCCCGGGGCTTCTCTTCCAGTCCCCTTGACCAGACAACGATAGCTGTTACCTCGTCTTTGGTAAGGAAGGTTGGCGGCGTGCTGCCAAATTGCCGCCCCAATATACGTTGCGACTCTCGCCAAGTCAGGTGACTTACCGCCTCAAGTGCAGTATGTGCGCACACCTCACTCAGATGTTTAAGCAGACGTCCCATTGCAGGTTTATGCGACGCACAGTCACGGGTCTCAAATAACTCCAGCTTGGCAGTCGCTTGTTTATTCAGTTGACCTGCATCATGCATCTTGCGGAGATATTCGATTTGTTGCCGATGCCGATCAGCCTGATTGAGCATTTTGCTCACGGTTTTTGGCAGAGTTGGTTCCTTGCCACACAGCTCCTGGTAATAGCTCAGCTGGGACAGCCAGGGATAAACCTCGGGAGGTGCATCGTCAACAAGAGTATTCAAAACATCCGTTTTGGGCGGCTTGGCCCAACGTTTCACTTTCGCCCGGAAACTTGGGCTGGCGTTTGCCAGGATCAGCAGGTGAAACAGGCTGTTCCATGCCCATCGGGCAAGATTGAGGTTCAGGGTTCCCGACTCAAGAGATTGCAGCCACATCGCAAAGGTCTTGATGATGTCCATGCTTTTTTTCTTGCACACCAACTCGACAAGGTTGTACAGATTATTGTCGCCATCCTTTAGGCTGTTGATTGTCAGCCCGGCTTTTCCCAAGGCAGAAATCAGACTGCGAAACGGCTGTGGCGACAGGCCAGCTTCGGCAATCATGTCTGCTAGGTGGTGCCTCAAGTTCTGAAACGTCCAGAGGATACTGTTGACATCTTCCCCGTTTACCAGAAACTTGCGGATAATTCTGAAATAGTCATAATGTATGCTAGGCATGTCCTGCAATGCGCAAAGCAATTTCTCATAGCCTGTCTTCAGGTGTTGATCATAAAGCTCCCAGATGGCGTCGATCCGGATATCACCTATCCCGCTCTCGCCATTGGAATGAAACAACCATTCCGGCAATGGTGCAGTTGCCCCGTCGGTTGCGCACAGTATCGCGGCTGCAACAACAAGCTGAGGCGGAAGTAGCAAGTGATTATTTGCGGCTTTGATGCAATTGTCGATGATGCTCTCGATGTGAAAATCACGGGCGCGCGAAGGAAGGCTGAAATCGAATTCAACGCGGATGTCCATTGGAATGCTGTTAACGATTTTGCGGACAGCATTCGCAATTGCTTTCACGGAAAGGGAATCGGCTCGTTTCTGCAAGGACTTGATGCGTGGGAGCACGCGGGCAAAATGTTGTCGCTTTTCGTATTGGCTTTGGCTTTCCGTAAAAGGCAACAGTGAATGGTGAAACCGAATTCCAGCTTTTTCGCCAGCGAGCCAGGCTACCAGCTTCTCTAGCCAGTTCCACAGGGACTCGACAAATGGAACAGAAATACCATTGCCGGATTCAGTGATATTGACGCGGACGTACGGAGCACCATCTATCGGGATTCCCGCTTCATATTTGCGGTAGATATCCCAGAGTCTTTCGAGGTTGTGCGAGATGCGCTCGACCTCGTCCTTCCACTGCTGGAACTTCTGACGCCTTTCGCTCGTCTTTGCCTTGGGCTTCTCATAGTCATCAATGATTTTGCGCCATTTCTGAAGTCCGCGTCCCCAGGCACTCAGATTTTCATTGTTCATGGGGATGATCCCGCTGGGATGAAATCCCAAATCCAAGGGGGTAGGAACTGCGGAATCTTGCGGTGGTTCCGTCAAGTCGGCCAGGTAGCTGCGGAGCTTTTGGAAATCAGGAGAACCTGAAACCAGATAAATCCCGCTGCGCGATATGAATACACGGTCTGTGACTTGACGCGCTAGATCCATTGCCCGACGGGCAATTTCTTCGTCTTTCGGTTGGGTTATTCGCTTGGCCATTCTTAATCACAATTGCGTAATGCCAGGCAGGTATACGCATCGATGAATTAAACTCTTGGAAAAGTATGCACTGCCGTTGATTTTGTTCTGCCGTTTAACTTGCAGCTTGGCAAAGAAATCATTTTAATACTCATAGAACAATATAACGCAGGGCGTTTGCATTGTAAAAGGCAAAAACTTATCATATTATTTTATGTAACTGGACAATGCAAGAGAACTTTTTTTATGTACCACGTGAGCTTACTCTTTCAAGTCATCAAATCTGCCGAGAGATTTCGGATCCGATAAAAATATTTTTTCTTCGGTTACTTCGTTTCAAGTGCACAGCTTGAATAGATTGGCATTGGCAAAGTCGCGAATTAGGTTGGGGAGCCATCTTGAATTCTGCCGTTGTTCTGTCATCTTAGGGTTTTAAGAATTACTTATTTCACGTTCGGCATGTCAATATTTTAGACAGGTGTGTTTTGAGCATAAGGAGATTTTTCGATGCGCAGGATACTTTTAGGAATGCTGGGTTGCCTGGCGGTCTTTGGCATGGAGATTGGGTTTACCGAGTCTGGCGGAATATCGTCGATTAGATCATCTGGTGTCCGCCTTGGCTTGTCGGGACCTGGCGGTTTCTCCGTTTGGGAGTACGAGGTTGCTTCAGGCAAGATGGTTTCGCTCCTTAAGGAGGATTTTTCGGGGGACGAGAGTTGGAAGCCTTCGATTCAGGGGCGTATTGACGAGAAGGCTGGCTGCGAGCGGTTGTTCGAGGACGGGAAGGCATTCGTTAGGTTCGGGAGCGGCGAACGATACGGTCATGGCTGGCAACCGTCCATGCCGATTGCCGTCACGGCAGGCTCGCGGCTGGAAATTGCCTTCCACGGGAGGGTTCCAAACAAAACAAGCAGCTTCATCATCTACGTCAAGGCGTATGACAAGGCTGGGAAGGACGTGACGCAGGATGTCGGTGCCCCTTCCGGTTGGGGGTACTCGATCTACACCAAGACCCACTACATCGCCAGCAGGCACCTGAAAACAGTCAACCAATGGGAGCTGGTTCCCTTGGACTACCTTGTTCCCGAAGGAGTCCATGCCATCCTGCCAGTAATTTGCCTATGGAGAGGCGACTATGCGGACTGTACCGCCTTTGAAACCGTGGTCAAGGGAACAATAAAGCGACGACAAGTCGATTTCGACAAGTGCGAACTCAAGTCGGATACGGAAAGCAGGAATGTCACCTTGGGGATGGCCAGCTCCAAAAGCCAACTTGAACTCAAGGCGGTGATTCGCGGTGCGAATGGTCGAGTGGATATTGAGGCGACGGTTTTTGATTGTGCCAATCCGCCAAGGCCGAGGGCGCTGGGCGTCGATTTCTCGTTGCCTGTCCAAATCGAAGGCTGGAACTGGCATCCCAATTGGCGCGAGGACAAGGCGATCAAGGCGGATTCAGCGTTTTCGCAGGTGGAGACCGTGGGAAGCCAACCTGTGTCGGAATACCCCTTTACGTCCGTGTCGAAGGATGGCATGGGGATTGCGTTGGGGACTCCTTTCGATGTTCCCGGGTACGAGCATCGCGTTGTTAGCAAGGATGGGATTGTCAGCAGGACTGCCGTTGGGATGCTTCCGATCTCAGGCAAGTCCCGTCCTGCGCAGATTCGTCTTGTAGCCTTTTCGTTTGGAGGGACTTGGGGGTTCCGGTCGGCTGCACGTCAGTACTATGCACATTTCCCCGAGGGCTTCGCTTCCCGGACCGAGGTTGATCGAGAGGGTTGCTGGCTGTGGCCTATCGCACCCTCGAAATTGCCTGAGAATCCCGGTGATTTCGGACTTGGTTTTTGGGAGGCGAACGCGACTATCGGGAGGCGGCCGGCTGAAATTGCGCGTGCCCATGAAATCGGCTTCGGCGTCTATCCATACACCGAGGCTTGGGGGATGAGGCAGAAAATAGCCGGTCCTGGTCCAAGGCCGGCAGACGATCCAGAGGGCTGCTTGGTGGAACTCCAAAAGTGGGCCGAGGATGAGCAGGCAAAAGAGATTTGGTTTGACGCCCCAAGGCATATCGCCGCCAAGGCGGCGCTCAATTCGCTTCCCGTTACCCCGGAGGGAAAACACCCCTATGCGGTCGATCAGTACGACAGTTGGTTCCATTGGTGGAGGACAAATCCGGATCCTAGGATTCCACAGCCAAACAGGGCCTCAATCTGCTGGGACTATACCATTGCGCTCAATGACAAGGATATCGATGGAGTCTATCTCGATAGCCTTAGCTACGGTTTCGCGTCGATGTACCTTAATATAAGACCCGAACATTTGGCGGTGATCGATGAAAACCTGACTTTCGATACCAATTCAGGGATGCCGTGCGCCGATGGAATGCAGCACCAGGTCGCTTTCGTCAAGTGGCTGGCCGGCAAACTTCATAAGAATGGACAGAAACTCTTCGGGAATGTCTTCGGAATTGCCCATCGGTTCAACGCCCCGCTCATTGATATTTTCGGCAGCGAGGTCGGAAGTTGGGGCGGCAGGCGTCCCCTCAAGTGCGTCCAGTCCGATGCCGAATCCTGCCTAAAGAGGTTTTACGCCTACAGGCGACCTGTTTCCAATCTCCTCCAGGAAGGCAGCTACACCAAGCCGGCTACGGAGCTGACGGCGGAAGAGATCGCCAGATACGTCGAACATCAGATGCTCTATGGATTCTATCCGGGGATCAGCACGATCGGCGGCGAGGAGGCGCCAGGCTACGCCAAATGGAAGCGATACTTCGGGTCGGCAAGGCAATGCAATCGCGACAGGGAGCTGTTCAAGCAGGCTGTCCCGCTGATCAGAAGGCTCAACAAGGCAGGGTGGGAACCCGAAACGCTTCTCAGATGCGACAATAAAGACGTCCTCATTGAACGATTCGGCAATCCACAAGGACAGGAAATCCTCTTTACCATCAGAAATGAAAGCGACAAGACCACCAAGGCGAAACTCGTCCCCGATCAGACGCTTCAATTCAAAGAATTCATAATCGTCTATGGGCAAAAAGACGCAATCCGACATAACGAAGCAGGATGGAGCGCGGAAGTCCAGCCAAGAAGAACAGTTGTCGTCATCGCCAAATAGTCGCCGCCCTGTGCGAACAGATCACTTTTGTTTCAGCAGGGGCTTGAGGTATTGTCCGGTGTAGGACTTCGGTGTTGCGGCGACTTCCTCGGGGGTTCCTTGTGCGACGATCGTTCCACCTAGGTTTCCGCCTTCGGGACCAAGGTCGATGATATGGTCCGCGACCTTTATCACGTCCAGGTTGTGCTCGATGACAAGTATGGTGTTGCCGTGGTCGCGTAGGGTTTGGAGGACGTTGAGGAGCTGTTCGATGTCCGCGAGATGGAGTCCTGTAGTTGGCTCGTCTAGGATATAGAGTGTATGTCCGATTGGTTTTCGCGCCAATTCCGTAGCGAGCTTGACCCGTTGCGCTTCGCCGCCGGAGAGTGTTGTCGCGGGTTGACCCAAGCGGATGTATCCGAGTCCGACGGCCTTCAGGGTGTCGAGCTTCGACTTGACCTTAGGGATTGTGTCGAAGATTTCGGACGCTTGGTTTACGGTCATGTCAAGGACTTCTGCGATTGTCTGTCCTTTGAATCTGACGTTTAGCGTTTCCCGATTGTATCGTTTCCCGTGGCATTGTTCGCATGGGACGTAGATGTCGGGCAGGAATTGCATTTCGATTTTCTGTATTCCATCTCCCTTGCATTCCTCGCATCGTCCTCCTTTCACGTTAAAGGAGAATCGTCCAGGTGCGTATCCTCGCATTTTCGCGTCGTTGGTCATGGCGAAGATTTGCCTTATCGTATCGAACATTCCGGTATAGGTTGCTGGATTCGACCTCGGTGTTCTTCCGATGGGGGATTGGTCGATCACGATCATCTTGTCGATGTGCTCCAGTCCCACAATGTCCTTGTGTTTTCCAGGTTGTTCGGTTTTGAGGCCGAGTTTCTGGCAGATTGCGCGATTGAGGATCCTGTTGACTAGGGTTGACTTTCCCGACCCCGAGACGCCTGTGATGCAGGTAAAGGTCCCCAGCGGGATGCTGACGTCAATGTTCTTCAGGTTGTTTTCGCTTGCGCCCTGGATCGTGATCTTGTTTCCGTTGCCGGGCAAGCGCTTGGCAGGAAGTGGAATCTGGCGCGTGCCGTTGAGGAACTGCCCCGTGATCGATTCCTTGCATTGGGCGACCTCTTCGGGAGTGCCTGCGACAACAAGATGCCCGCCCTTGATGCCTGCGGCGGGACCAAGGTCGACAAGGAAATCAGCTGCCTTCATCGTATCGATGTCATGTTCGACGACGATGACGGTGTTTCCCAGGTTCCTGAGCCTGGCGAGGGTGTCGATCAGCTTGTTGTTGTCCCTTTGGTGGAGTCCGATTGAAGGTTCGTCAAGGATATAGAGGACTCCGACGAGTCCGGAGCCGATTTGCGAGGCCAATCGAATCCGCTGCGCTTCGCCGCCTGACAGTGACCCTGATTCCCGGTTCAGGGTAAGGTAGTTGAGTCCAACGGACCTGAGGAATCCGAGTCGTGCCGAGATTTCCTTGATCAGGTCTTTTGCGATCGTTTGCTTTGCGCCCTCGAGTTTCAGGTCGTTGATCTGTTCGAAAGCCTTGTCGATGGACAGCGAGCAATACTGGTGGATGTTCAGGTCGTCTATGGTGACGGCCAGGTATTCCGGCTTGAGTCTTGCTCCGTTGCAAGCGGGGCAGGTGACGAAGGTCATCTGCTCGCGCAACCTGTCGCGCATCTCGTCGGATTCCGTTTCTGCGAATTTTCTAAGCAGGTTGGGGATGATTCCTTCGAAAGGCTTTCTCCACTCGTTCATTTTACCTCTCATGTAATAGTCGAAGACGACGATTTCGTCTCCCGATCCATTGAGCAGGATATCTTGGATGTTATCCGGGAGGTCTTGCCATGGAGTTGTCAGTGAGAAATCGTAGTGTTTGGCAAGGCATCTCAGGTAGTGGTTGTAGAGGAGAATTTGCCTGTGTCCTCCTCGTCTCCAAAGTGGGATTGCTCCGTTCTTGATGGAGAGCTTCGGGTCTGGGATGACTGCTTCCGGGGTAAAGATCAGCTTGGCGCCGATTCCGTCGCATACGGGGCATGCTCCGTATGGGTTGTTGAAGGAGAAGTTCCTTGGGAGCAGTTCCCCGAATGAGAGGTTGCAAGTCGTGCAGGCAAGGTGTTCGGAGAGCTGTTCTTCGATCCAGCCGGATTTTTGGTTTGGGTCTTCGACAAGCAGGTTCAGGATCCCGTCGCCTTTTTTGAGTGCGAGTTCGACGGAGTCGGTCAGCCTTGTTTCATTGGTCTTGCCTGTGACCAGCCGATCGACGACTGCTTCGATCGTATGGCGCTTTGTCTTGGCGATTTTCGGGAGTTCGTCCAGCGAGTAGATTTCGCCGTCAAGCCTGATTCGGGCGAAACCGTCCTTTCTGATTGCGTCGATGATTTCGGCGTGTTCTCCTTTTCGTCCGCTGACATAAGGCGCGAGCAGCATCATCTTGCGTCCTTCCGGGAGCTCGAGGATTTGCCTGCAAATGGCGTCTGCGGATTGGGGGTGGATCGTCCTGCCGCATTTCGGGCAGTGCGGCGTTCCCACATGGGCGTAGAGAAGACGGAGGTAGTCGTAGATTTCCGTCGTTGTTGCGACGATTGACCTGGGGGAGCTGGATGCCGTTCTCTGCTCGATGGCGATGGCGGGCGAAAGGCCTTCGATATGGTCAACCTGAGGCTTTTGCATTCTGTCAAGGAAGAGCCGTGCATAGGCGGATAGCGATTCGACGTATCGCCGCTGTCCTTCGGCATAGAGGGTGTCAAAGGCAAGCGAGGACTTGCCCGATCCGCTGAGGCCTGTGATGACTGTCAACGAGTTCCTTGGGATTTCCAGGTCGAATCCCTTCAAGTTGTGTTGTCTTGCCCCGAATATTTTGATGGCGTCTGGCATGGTGGTTTGCTTGGGTCTAAATTGCAAGCGACCTGGTCTACGATTTGTTCGAGTGACCAGGTCGCGGTGGGATTGAAGTGTCTAGGTGTTAGGTCAGCCCTTTCGGTTGTCCTTGACTCGGACGGCCTTTCCTTCGGTCTTGGGAAGCGATCCCGGGGGTACGAGCTTGACTTGCGGGGTGAACAGGATCTCGTCGCAGAGTTCCCGTGCGATTTTTTGTTGCAGGGTTCTGAGCTGGGGATAGTCGTCGGTAAAGAAATCTGGATGGAGTTCTGCCTCGACAAGCATGGTATCGCCCTCTGGGGTTGAATTTAGCGTGATGAGGTAATCGTTTGCGACATTGGGTATTTTCATGAGGATTCGTTCGACTTGAATCGGGAACACGTTGCATCCCTTGATGATGAACATGTCGTCCGAGCGTCCCTTGATCCTGTCGATGCGTCGTGCGGTTCGTCCGCACTTGCAGGGTTCCGCGATGATCCTGGTGAGGTCTCGGGTCCTGTATCTGATGACGGGCATTGCCTGCCTGTCTAGGGTTGTGATCACCATTTCTCCGATTTCGCCTTCGGGGACCGGTTCCAGAGTCTCGGGATCGACGATTTCAAGGAGGTAGCAATCTTCCCAGATATGCATTTCGGCTTGGTATTGGCATTCGAATCCGACTCCTGGACCGTTCATTTCCGTCATTCCGAAGGAGTTGAATGCCTTGCAGCCGAACATTTCCTGGATCCGTTGCCTGGTTTCCTCGGAATGTGGTTCGGCTCCGATGAAAAGTCGTTTGAGTTGCGTGTCCTTCTTGGGATCCAAGCCGTTTTCCAGGAAGACGGCGTGCAACCTGCCAAGGTACGACGGGACGGAGTGTGCGCAGGTGGTGCCGAAATCTCTCATCAACTTGATCTGGCGTTTGGAATTGCCTGCGGCGGCGGGAATGGTCATGCAACCGAGCTTTTCGGCTCCATACTGGAAGCCCAAGCCACCGGTGAAGAGTCCGTATCCGCTCATGTTTTGGAAGATGTCGCTGGCGCGCGCGCCTGTGGCGAACATCGACCTTGCGACCAAGTTTGCCCAGGAATCCAGGTCGTGGCGATTATAGAGGACTGCGGCGGGATTTCCCGTTGTTCCCGAGGTGCAGTGCATCCTGACAATGTCATCCTTTGAGCAAGTGAGCAATCCGAATGGGTAGTTGGCTCTCAGGTTGTCCTTGGTGGTGAAGGGCAGGCGCCTGATGTCGTCAACGGTCTTGAAGTCTTCGGGCTTGAAGCCAATGTCGGCGAATACCTTTGAATAGAACGCCGACTGTTGGGCCCTGGCCAGGACCTTGCGCATTTTTTCGACCTGCAGTTTTTCGAGTTCCTTTCTCGGAAGGGTTTCGATTTCGGGTTGCCAGAATGTGTTTTCCATGATGAGTTGCCTACTGTGATGTGAATGGGACTAGTAGTAGCCGTCGAAAATTTCCTTGTTTTCGGGTTTTCGTAGTTTTTTTATGGCCGCGGCTTCGATTTGCCTGACTCTTTCTTGCGAGAGCCCTAGTGAATCCGCGATATTTTGCAGTGTTTCCGTGTCTTCGCCATCGAGTCCGAATCTTTTGATGATGATGTAGCGTTCTCTTGGCGTCAGTTCGTCAAGCACCTTGTTGATCGAGGATTTCAGGGATGCTTCATCGGCGACCTGCAGGGGTTGCGGACCTGATTCGTCAGGTATGGTTTCAGCGATTTGCTTGTCTTCTTCCTGGTCGGCCTGGAGCGAAATTGGCTGTTGTGACATTTTGATCAGCGCCCTGACTCTTGCCTCGGGGAGTTTCAGGTCTTGGGCTATTTCCTCCGGGGTTGGTGTCTCTCCGTTTTCTTGGAGGAGTCGCTGCTCTGCGGCCTTGATGTCTCTGATTTGCTTGAGCGTATTCGCGGAGATTCTGACGACCCTGCTGTGGTTGGTAATCGACCTTGTGATCGCTTGCTTGATCCAATAGGTCACGTACGTGGAGAGTTTGTGCCCCAGCCTGTAGTCGTAGTTTTCGACTCCTTTCATCAGTCCGATATTGCCTTCCTGGATCAGGTCGGAGAAGGACAGGCCGGAGTGATGGTATTTTTTCGCGATTGAGATGACGAGCCTGAGGTTTCGTTCCACCAGGATATTGGCCGCTTCCTGCTTGAACTTGAGCAAGTTGTCCAGTTTCGCGCTGAGCGTTTCCCAGGCGCTGTCCGAAATGAACTGCCGTCTTACGTCGTCATCCTTTAGGTTTTCCAGGCATTCGTTGGTGAACAATTCCCTTGGGATGAAGGTTTGGACGACTGCGAAGAACTCCTTGGCGTCCTTGGAGTTCTTCAGGTCGAGGTCCTTGACTTGGTCCAGAACGGAGTCCATGACCTTTCGTATGTCATTATCCTCTTGTGTATCAGCGAGTTCCAAATAGTTGCTTATGCGAAGGTCGTATTTTTTCTCGTTGAGTTTCAGCAGTTCATGGAGAATGAGCCCAGGGTATTGGTCAACAAGTTTCTTGAGTTCGATCTTGCATTCCAGAAATTGCCTTGCATAGACGACGACCTCGTCCGGGGTGAGCCTGGGAATCTCGCCCACTTCACGGATGTACGCAGATTCGACTTGCCTGTTCAACGCACGTTGCTTCCCGTCCACCGGTAGATCGCCGGGGGAAATTGGTGAAGAGGCGTTGATGGGGTCGTTGGTATTCAAAATCGTAATGCCGCGAGGGCGGAGCTATAGAATGACTTTTGCCAGGATGTACGCCATAACGGAAAGAATGGCGATGAATGTAACGCACAGGCCGAGCATCAGGTAGTACATCCCCTTAGAAGAGCCGGGATTCTTCCTGTTGGCGGCGGCCTTGCTTGAGGCGATTGACGCATGTGATGAGAACCGGATGCCATGGACTAGTTTGACGGGTGTCTCCGCCATTACGATGACGTCGTCTGGCTTGATCGTGACTGGTTCATTGCCGATTTCCTCGCCGTTGATATAGGACGGGTTGTCCGGATTGATGTTTTGGAAGGTGACTCTGTTTTGCAGGACGTTGATGTAGGCGTGGATACGCGAGACGTCCATCGTCCTGACGGTGACGTAATTGTCGTTTGACGCTCCGACGGTATTGAGTCCCGGCCAGAGAACCGCCCTGTTCTGGCCGTTTTCGGTTTGCGCATCCCAGGTCAGGTCGTAGCTGGATGGCTTGGCGGTTGGTCCAACGCATAGGAAGAGCCTGGTAAATCTAAAAACGGAGCCATCCGTGAGGTCCGCCGTGGCCATCTTTACCCCGTCCTTGTACATTCCGTACCGGCTTTTGTTGGTGACAGTCCACTTGAAAGCCTGCCTTTCAATGTCAAGATGATGCCTTGACACAGAAGTATCTGCAACGTTTCTGAGGCTAACAGAGCACTTGGACGATCGTCCAATGGTGATGATAGCGCCAAAATCGCTTGTGTTGAAGGCTGCAATCTCGGTACCTTGTGCGTTGTAGATGCGGCATTCAGGCATAATTTTTAATGGTTATGCGGTTGAACCGTGGGTTTTAGGATTTATTTCAGATGGATTTCGATTTTCAATGGTCTGTGGTCTGAGGCGAGTGGTTCCTGTGCGACTTGGATATCTTCCAGTTCCCAGCTGTGGGTTGGCGTGATGAAAGCATGGTCAATTTCACGGCTTGGTTTCGGAGCCGGGAACGTGGGGAGCGGTTTGCCCTTGGTAACGTACTTCCAGGATTTCGTCAATTCCAGGAAGGTTTCGGAGTTTGGCATACAATTGAAGTCGCCGACGAGGATTGCAGGAAGGCCATCCAGCTTCTCCATCCATCCGGCGATGATTTTGGCGGATTCGATTTGATGTTGCTGCTGCAGGTCGAAATGCGTGTTGACGAAGACGAATGGCTTCCCTTCTTTCGTCTTGGCTTTGATGGCGATGAGCGTCCTGGGTTCGGCGCCGGGCAACGGGATGTGGGAATGCATGACGGCATCCGGATCCCTTGCCAGGATCGCGATTCCATATTCGCCGCCTTGGAAAGAAATGGCCTTGCCGAAGAAAGGCTTCATGCCGGTCAGGGAACCCAGGATGGTCGCTTCGTCCACGATTCCCGAACGCTTGGCATTCACGTCCACCTCCTGCAAGCCGACCAAGTCAGGGGCTTGGCGGTTGATCGCGTCCGCCGTCCTTTGCAGGTCCAGCTTGCCGTCCATGCCGGTGCCGTGGCGGATGTTGTAGGATAGGATTGTAATCGGTTTCGTATCCATGTTCTTGTTGTCTTGCGCCCTTGCAATCCCTGCCAATGACAGGCAAAGCAAAAGGACGCCGGCTGCCCTGCGTAGGGTCAACATTCGTTCAACGTCTTTAGGTCAGCCGCAATCGCTTGCTTGACGTAGTCCTTGATGCTTTCGAGAGCCACTACGGTGAAGTCCTTGCCTTGGTCGCGACGCTTGAATTCAACTTGGTTGTTCGCCAACGTCTTCGAGGAGATTGTAATCCTGAAGGGAACGCCGATCAGGTCCGCATCCGCAAACGCAAACCCGGCCTTTTCGCCACGGTCGTCATAGATGACCTCGATGCCATCCGCCATGAGGTCGTCGTAGAGCTTTTGGCAAGCTTCCTGGACTTGAGGCTGGTTGTGGTTGAGTCCGACGATATGGACATGGTAGGGGGCAATCGTTATCGGCCAGATGGGGCCGTAGTCGTCATGGCACTGTTCCACCACGGCGGCCATTGAACGCGCGACGCCGATGCCGTAGCATCCCATGATCATGGTCTTGGACTTGCCATCCGCATCCAGGTACTTGCAGCCCATCGGTTCGGAATACTTGGTACCCAATTGGAAGATGTTGCCGACCTCGATGCCCTTGAGCATCTTGAGCGGCTCGCCTGTGACCGGGCAGGGGTCGCCTTCGCGAACGGTGGCGATGTCGTCCACGACGATGTTCGCCTTGGCGTCGTCGCCAACGTCCCTGGCGTAATTGAAGTTGAGGCAGTGGTAATCCAGCTTGTTTGCCCCTACGACCAGGTTGGAGGACTGGGCTGCGGAGTGGTCGATGACGATTTTGATCTTGTCCGAGGGCTTGATGTTGAGCAGCGACGCGAATCCGGGGACTGCCCCGGCGTCCTCGATCATCGCGTCATTTGCGAATTCCAGTTCTGGGGACTTGATGATTTTCTTGAGTTTCGCCTCGTTGATTTCCAGGTCGCCCCGGATGCATGTGAAGACGAGGGTTCCATCTTGCCCCTTGTAGAAGACCGCCTTGCAGGTTTGCGAATGGTCGATGCCCAGGAAAGTCGCCAGTTCGTCGATGGTCTTGCAATTCGGGGTATGGACTTCCTGGAGTTGCTTTGGTTCTTCCTTGACGTAGGTGAGTTTTGAGGTTGCGATTTCCCTGTTGGCCTTGTATGAGCCGTCAGGCGAGACGAAGATTGTGTCTTCGCCGCAATCGGCAATGGCCATGAATTCATGTGACACCGCGCCGCCGATCATTCCTGAGTCGGAGAGGATTGAGATGCAGTTTTTAAGTCCGATCCTCTTGAAGATCCTGGTATAGGCCTCGTGTTCTTGCTCGTAGTGTTCCTCCAGTGATTCCTGGGAGGTATGGAATGAATAGGCGTCCTTCATGGTGAATTCCCGGACCCTGATCAGTCCTGCCCTAGGCCTGGCTTCGTCCCGGTACTTGGTCTGGACCTGGTAGAGCATGGCTGGGAGCTGCTTGTAGGAGGTGATTTCGGTCCTTGCGATCTGGACGACGGCTTCCTCGTGGGTCATGCCCAGCAGCATCGGCTTCTCGTTGCGATCCTTGAATCTCAGCAATTCCGCCCCGACCTTGTCGTAGCGCCCGCTTTCCTGCCAAAGTTCAGCCGGAAGCACGACTGGCATTTTGATTTCCTGCCCGCCAATCCGATCCATTTCCTCGCGGATGATCGCTGCAATCTTTGCGGTGATCCGTGTGCCCAAGGGGAGAAGGCTGAAAAGACCCGTGGAAACAGGGCGGCAATAGCCTCCGCGAATCAGGAAGATGTGCGAGATGGTTTGCGCGTCGCGTGGAGCTTCCTTCAGACGCTGGCCGATAAGTTGGGATAACTTCATAAAATAGGATGCCAATTGACGCTTGGCAGGCGTGAACACAACTATAAAAACAATTTCCCCGGACGCAACGGGCGACCTGGTGACGGATGGCAAAACCATAGGGTTAAGGAGCCGTTAAAAAATTAAGTTTACACTTCCGGTTTCTTTTGGCCGCCTTTCCCCCGTCCTGTCAGTCGCGTATGCGCATACGCTCCTTAATCAGGACGGGGGAAAAACAACTCAAAACAATTCCAGAACTGTTGCCTTAATTTTTGAACGACTCCTAAAACCATCTTTTAAATATAGTTGATAATTTCCTCAAGGCAAGATTAGTTTGCTTTTTCATGGAAAAATACAAAGGCGAGTTAGAGTTATGCCAAAGAAACTATATATTATAAACTTTCTGGAGAGATGACATTTTGGTTTTGCATCGTGATTTGGCATGGGAGACTGGTACGGGCTAGTAACGAGGAATGGTCGTGTTCAACAGTGTCGAAGAGTTAATGTCCGCGTTGGCGGCAGGTGAAATGGTCGTCCTGACCGATGACGAGAATCGCGAAAACGAGGGAGACCTGGTGATGGCCGCCGAAAAGGTCACCCCCGAGGCGGTGAACTTTATGGTGACCCATGCCAGGGGACTGGTCTGTGCACCGCTACCGAGGGCAAGGGCAATCGAACTGGGCTTGCATGAAATGACCAGGAATACCGACCCGATGGGGACTTGTTTCACGGTCAGCGTCGATGCCAACGAAGGGACGACAACGGGCATTTCAGCCTTCGACCGCGCCAAGACGCTGCGCAGCCTCGCCGATCCCAAGTGCCTCCAGGACGCCTTCCATTCGCCAGGGCATATATTCCCATTGATCGCCCGGGACGGCGGCGTGCTGGTTCGAGCGGGACATACCGAGGCCGCCGTGGACCTGATGAGATTGGCAGGGCTGGCGCCGTACGGAGTCATCTGCGAAGTCCTCAACGAGGACGGATCGATGGCACGATTGCCGCAACTGGAGGAATTCTGCGCCAAGTGGAACCTGAAACTGGGAAACGTAGCTAGCGTCATCGAATTCAGAAGACGGACCGAAAGCCTGGTGGAACGCGTCGAAACGGTTAAGTTGCCGACGCCATACGGCGAATTCGATCTCCATTGCTTCGTGGCGAAGCACGATGGACGCGAGCATTTGGCGCTGGTCTACGGCGACGTATCGGGACGCGAGGATGTTTTGACCCGTGTGCATAGCGAATGCCTGACCGGTGACGTCCTTCACTCGTTGCGCTGCGATTGCGGCCAGCAACTGGAGGCGGCGATGAAAAAGATCGTCGAGAATGGCTCGGGCGTCTTGGTTTACATGCGCCAGGAAGGTCGCGGGATCGGATTGGCGAACAAGCTGCACGCCTATCATTTGCAGGAAAAGGGACTTGATACGGTTGACGCCAACCTGAGGCTGGGCTTCGCGGCCGATCTTCGGGAATACGGGATCGGCGCCCAAATCCTGAAGAACCTGGGCGTGAAAAGCATCAGGATCTTGACGAACAACCCCAAGAAGCTGGTAGGATTGGAAGGACATGGATTGAGCGTGACGGGCAGGGAACCCCTGGTCATCCCCCCGTCGCCTTTCAATGAAAAGTATCTCAAGACAAAAAAAGACAGAATGGATCATTTGATCTAAGCCCTATAAGGACAAGCGACAGTACGAGGTGACACGATGAACGCTGAAGTCAAATGCTACGAAGGAACCCTGAACGCAAAAGGCCTGAAATTCGGTATCGTTTGCGCAAGGTTCAATGAATTCTTCACATCCAAGCTTCTGGGCGGAGCCATGGATTGCCTGCTTCGACATGGAGCGGACGCCAAAGACATCGAGACCGCATGGGTTCCGGGATCCTATGAAATCCCGTTGATCGTCCAGGCAATGGCCGATAGCGGAAAATATGATGCGATCATCGCGCTTGGGGTCGTCATCCAGGGTTCGACGGCGCACGCCAACTACGTCAACGCCGAAGTCTCCAAGGGGCTGGCGCAACTATCCCTCCAATACAAGATCCCCGTGATCTACGGGGTCGTGACCACGGAAAACATCGAACAGGCAATCGAACGCTCCGGAAGCAAGGCAGGAAACCGAGGCTCCAGCGCAGCGGAAACGGCCATCGAAATGGCCAACCTGATGAAAACGCTCAGAACCTGATGGCCTTAATAAGCCGTGGAGAGCAATCGTGTACCGACGTGACAAGGAGACCAGTGCCTGATGGACGGGGATTCTAAAAGAAAATCTAGGAAGAAAAGACGCGGCAGAGGCGGTCCGCATAAGGAACGCACCTACGCCAGGATCTGTGCGTTGCAGGCGCTCTATCAGCTGGAAAGCATCCAAACCTGGGAATTTTCAAGCGACCTCCAGGAGAACCTCAAGCTACTCCTTTGCGACCTGCTAACGGAATATCCCGCGTTGTCGCCAATTGACATTGAAAGCGCCATCGCGGAATTCCAGGCTGCCAAGGCAACCGATGAAATCGCAACCGATGATGAAGACGATTTGGTTGAAGACGATACGATTCTGGTCATGCCCGAAGACGAAGATACAGAGGAAGTCCAGGAAGTCGCCCCAGATGACGATGACCAAAATGAATGGCTCGCAACGAAACTTCAAAGCTCCTTCGACTATATGGCCAAGCTGGTTGAGGGAGTCTGCGCCGAACACGATACCATCGATGACTGGATCGTAAAGGCGGCAACAAACTGGAGACTCGAACGAATGGGACGACTCGATCGTTGCCTCATCAGGCTCGGAGCATACGAAATGATGCGGTGCGAAAATGTCACGCCCGCAATCGTCATCAACGAAGCCGTTGAATTGGCCAAGCTCTTCGGACAAGCTGAATCGCCGCGATTCGTCAATGGAGTCCTGGACAAGCTGAAACTCATCGCCGGAAAGGAAAGCGAAAACGAATAATCGCACCTGATTAAATCCAGCTTCCTAAAAGCCAGCCGAAACACAGATCGGCTGGTTTTTTTATTCCCCAAAAAACACAAACAAGGCAAAATTTCCTTGGAGAAACAGGGTGCAAAAATCTTGGAATTCGTGGCGATTTTTTCTCACTTTCGTACTCAAATGGCATGTGACATGCCCCCCGAGTTAGGCATTGAAGGATTTGGGACTGGGACCTATGGGACAAATGAGACGAATGGGACCTATGCGACTGGGGTCTGGGACATGGGACGTTGACGTTGGGTTTTGTGGGTGCGGAAGTTCTGAGCCTGGGACAAGTCGGACAGGTCGGACGGGTCGGACCTGGAACTTGAGCTTTTCCACCGAAAAACTACACCGAAATCAGACCAAAAAATCATCACTTTCGTACTCAAATGGCATGTGACATGCCCCCTGAATACCAAAGCGAACAAAACCAAAATTCCTCTTGGATTGCGTTTTGCTCATGTGGGGAGGCAACCGTCATTGTTCCAGGCGAAGACGACACGGAATTCGCGTCGAATTTTTCACGGTTTCGTACTCAAATGGCATGTGACATGCATCCCGAGTTCGGCATTGAAGGATTTGGGACTGGGACTGGGGCCTATGGGACGATGACGTTGGGTTTTGTGGGGCTTGAGTTTCTCGGAGTGGGACGGGTCGGACGGGCATTCAGCATTCAGCATTCAGCATTCAGCATTCAGCATTCAGCATTCAGCATTCATAGAGGCTTTCCGCGAGTCGGTTGAGGAAGAGGTCGATTTGCTCTGGGGTTGGAGCGTTTGGGGCAAATCTTAGTGAATCGAGCTCGTTCTGGAATGAATTGGGGAGCGATTCGAAAGGGATTAGCTTGGTGATATCGACGAGTGCTTGCGGGGTTCTTGGGAGGTCGAGAAGCTGTTGGTAAATTGAAGGTGGGCTGGGTTGTCGGAACAAAGTGGCGAGTCTGGCGATTGAGGCAAAGACAAGAATTATTGCGATCGCCATGAGAAGGATGGTCGAGGCGTTGATCGGTGAAGGTTGTGAAGGTTGTTGATGGGTCCAGGCGAGAGTCGGGTGGGTGTCCGTGCTGGGCAGGATAGGGCTGAGGGTAACTGAGCAGTCTCCAATGCCGATCGATATGGATTTTTCAGTTGTTTTGAGTAGGAAATGAATGGTTTGTGTCCAGTGGAGATTGAAGGGATTGGTAGGAGCAAGCCTTTTGGGGGACGATTGATGCAGGACTACGATTTGATCCGATGGGATTGCCCTTGCCAAGGTTGGAGTCCTGAAGGATTTCAGGTTGAGAGCGATGCTGATTTGATCGCCGTTGTGAAATTGCGTCGATCCGTCAACTTTGGCTTGTACGATTATTGGGTTTTGATTTGTTGTCAAGGCGTGGAGAATGAGGACCACTGCGAAGCAGATGCAGGCCAAGTGGCAGGCGATTTTGATGAGTTGAGTCAAGGATGGCGTCATAGTCGCGCGATTTCTTCGCGGTTGAGCTTGATGATGTTGAGTTGATTGAGTGCCCAGATGCCGCAGAGGACTGCCTCGGCGGTATCGTTGGAGATCGGCGTTGCCGATCGAAGGTTGTTTGCTTTCAGGAGGCGATTGGCCAGGTTGAGGGCATATTGCTTTGCCTGCGGTCCGGTTCGTCGTTCCCTTTGCCAGAGGAGCTGTTCCCGCCAGGCTTCGGCCGTGGTTTGCATGATGGTCATGCTGCGTTTTTCTGCGGCTTTGATCCAGTGCTTGGCGATGGGACCTCCTCCCTCGATGACCAGGTGAGTCAAGGGCTTGATCTCGTCAAGTATGGCGGGTATCGCCTTTTTCAAGGTGCCCATGTTGGGGAAGTTGGCGGATCTGCAGCGGATGAGCTGTCCGTCATCCTGGAACCAAGCCAGTCCCGCCTTGAGGCCCAGGTCAATGGAGAGGAGGATCATGGTATGTTCGTATCAATGCATGCGATAGTCGAATATCGCTGGAACCTTTACGGATTTTGGATCGAGGGTGATGCCAAGCCGCTTTGACTTTCCGACTTGGATGGCGATGTAGAGGTCGGACATTGAGTTTTCGCCTTCCCTGATATCCGGGACATGAAGTCCGCCGTCTCCGAGGAGGAGGTTTTCAGCTTCGTCCAGCTGTCCGAGTTTTACGAGCGCCCTTGTGTAGAGCATTACGCAGTATGGGATTTTTTGGAGTTCGGCGGAGAGGAGCTTATACGTTGTTGCGAGACCCTGGAAATCTTCGATTTCCGAGAATGTCAGGAGTGTTTCCTTGGCGAGGGTTTCGTCGTTGTTTTGCCGTGCGACTGCCTTTGCCATTGTATACGCTGCCTGTTTTGTCCGATTGGTCATTCTATAGACGTTGGCAAGTGCGTAGAGTGCCCAGGGCGTGTCTTTTGCCTGTAGTGATTGCTTGAGCGTGTTTTCAGCGCGTTCGTAGTCGAATCTGTAGAAGTAGTTGATTCCGAGTTGGAGGAGTGCGTGCCAGTTTGCGTAGTCTGCCTGGTTGACAGTGTTTTTGAGTTTTTCGAACCATTCGTCTTGAACGATGTATGAAGGTGGCGGTTGGTTTGGATCCCTGTCCGGAAGGAATCCGAATTCCAGGAGGTTGGCCCAATCCTGTTGCGGTTCCTGGATCTCGCCGAAGTCCAGGTGGTTGGAGAACGGGGTACTTGCGCGGAGCCTTTCAAGCGCTCCCCAGCCCGATCCGTCCGTCAGCTTCTTGGCCGGCTTCTTGGCGAAGGACTCGCTGGTGCGCTGGAGGATTTCGTCAAGCCGATGCCTCGGGAGGTCGTTTTGAAGTGTTGTCGCGACTTCTTCGACGGCTCCGTCCCATTCGCCGAAGATCTTGTCCGGATCTGTTTGGATTGGTCCGTAGGCTTCAAGCCATTCCCATGCTGTCCTGGGAGGCATGGGAATGGATTCGTACTGCGTTTTGCAAAGGCCAGCTTGGATTTCGACATAGCCTTCGGCGGTTTCGTCAGTCAAGCAACGTTGCCAACGCAGACCGCCTGGACCGCGTCCCCAGACAAAGAGCTTTCGTCCCTGAAGCCTATCGGTGGAGGTATGGATGAGCCCGTATCCGTCTCCATAGATCGAGGCTTCGAATTTTCGCTCGCCCTTGGGGATGTTGAAGAATTGGTCGTGGGAACGGTTGTAGTTGAATGGGATTGTGCAGTCGTAGCCATCGCCGTCCGGGAGCTTGATCTTTGTGGTTCCCTGTGCCGCGACTTGGGCGTAGGAGTGCGAGTATGAGTCCTTTGCCGGAACGATGATCCGTTGCTTTTCGCGTTCGGGGACGGCGATGTTGCTCCACCAGTACATCGGTATGACGTAGGGGCGGTCGTTCATGATCCTGACCCTGATGAAGAGGTGCCTCGAATCTTCGGGTAGGAAGGCGTCGATCTGGTAGGATACGGTCCTGCTTCTGCAGAATTCGTACATTCTGAGCACGGGTGTGCCGTCGTCGTCCTCGGTGACGGCCGTGAAGAGCGGGCTGCAGGTGAGGTCGTGGTGCCCAGTGCGCCCGATGTTCCATTCGACGCCGCCTGCAAGCCATGCATTTCTGATGGCGAAGTTCTGCGGCTTGAAGACGGGATTGTTGGTCAGGAGTTCGCGTTTGGCCTGCTTGTCGTACAATGCCCAGAGCTTTCCTCCGACCTCGGGGGTGAACGTCGCCTTCAGGAATTTGTTTTCAAGGATGATTGCCTTGAGCTGCATGGTTTGGAACTGCGTGCCATAGCAATCTTGCTTTGTATAGGGGAGTGCGTTGGCTTCCCTTCCGTACCCGATGAAGAGTTCGTCGTCTTCGCCCAAGCTGTTTGCCTGTGGCGTTCCCAGCCTGATGCTTCTCATTGACGGGAAGACGGCATCCGGCTTGAGAGGGATGCCTGGCATCGTGATGGTTTCGTGTCGGAGAGTTGTGTTCGGTCTTGTCATTTTGCTGAAGCCCCTGTGGTCAATGGTTGCGGTCTCTTTTTTGTTGGAGTGTATGTGAAGCTCGTCTGAGTCGATCCTGGAGTTTGAGCGTTTCCTGGTCCTCGCCGGGTGGTTCGACGGTTGATTCGGGGATGATTTTCCTGGTGTTGACAACGGGTACGACCAGGTTCCCGAAGAGGAGTGCCTCTAGGCATGAAGATGCGCAGGACACTGCAGCATCCGAGAAGAGGAGGAGTTCGTCGAGTTCGGCGGTGCTGACGATTCCCGGTGGAAATGGAGGGACGCATGAAGGGCAGCCGCCCGGGCAGGGGCATTCGTCGATGATTGTCTTGCAGAGCTTGAGCGCCTCCGTTAGGCGTTCGCAGATTTTCTCTGCGTATCCGACGCCTCCCTCGTGCGTGTCGAAAAGGAAGAGCGAGGACGTCCACCTTTCGTGTTCGTCTGTCGCCAATGAGATGTCCGTATCGATGTCCTGCTCGTCCGCCATGCAGAGCGAAGGCGCGGTTTTCTTGAGGATGTATGCGAGTCCGTAGAGTGCTGCGCCCAGCCAGCGCTTGTCATGTCGGTCCATCAATTGGATCCATTCCTTTGGCGGCCTTAGGGTCAATCCAGTCGTATCGTATTCAAATGGCGGGAGGGTTATCGGGCCGTATCCGATGTTTTCGTATGTCCGCTCCTTGATCTTCTTGTAGAGCTTGGGCTGTTTGTTGACGTGGATTTCGCCGAATTTCAGGTCTGCGTTCGGGAAGTCGATTTCCTCGATGATGCTTGTCAGCTCGACCCTGTTTTCCCAGGATGCCTCGGTATAGTAGTCCGCCTTGACCTTTTCGACGACGCAGAGTTTCTTGTCCAGGTCGAGTTCAAGGGACATGTATCGCTCGCCAAGGTGCTGGTAGATCGCGTCCTTGTAAAGCGTCCCCCTGGCTCCGATCGGGTCGATTTCCCCGATGACGACGCCGTCGCACAGGATTTGGACATTGTAGTCCGTCATTCCCCTGAGGTTGACTCCCTTAGACGGATAGTCCTGGAGCGCGTACCTGAGTGATTCGCCCCAGGGCTTGAGCGTATTTTGCTCCTGCAGGAGCTTGGTTGCGAGCTTTGCGGCTTTTGAGGTGAAGGCGGCATCCGCTTCGTCAAGCGGGTATTCGTATGCCGCGCAGGGGATGTGCTGGAGCACGATGTACGGGTTGTCCGCGGAGAGCCATGCTTGCTCGGAAGGCGTGTCAAGGATGAAGTCGGGATGGTTGACCAGGTATTGGTCTATCGGTGCGTCCTTTGCGGCGAAGACAATGGTCGCCTCGTGTCCCTTTCTTCCGACTCTTCCCGCCTGTTGCCAGAACGACGCAATGGTTCCAGGATGCCCAGAGAGGATGCACAGGTCCAGGTTTCCGATGTCGATTCCCAGCTCGAGCGCATTTGTGGTGATGATTGTATTGATGATTCCGTTGAAGAGGTCGTGTTCGAGTTTTCGCCTTTCCGAGGGCAGCAGTCCGCCCCGGTACGGCTTGATCTTGTCTGCGAGGTGTGCGTATTTTCCGTCGATGGTCGCCTTGTAGACTCTTTCGACTTCCTGCCTTCCCCTGCAGAAGCAGATTGTCCTGACGTTGAGTTCGGTTGCCTTTCTGATCAGGGGGATTGAGATGGAGGCCGGTCCTTTTCTGTAGGTCGCGCCGTCGTCTGCGGTAAAGATCGGGGGATTGATGCAAAAGAGGGTTCGCCGTGGTCTTGGCGCTCCGTCTTTGAGAACAATCTTGAAGGGTTCTCCGAAGAGCGCCTGCAAGTGCTGGTCCGGGTTTCCCACGGTCGCCGAGCAGGCGATGAAGGTCGGCTTGATGCCGTAGGTCTTGCAGATTCGCATCAGTCTTCTGAATACGTTGGCGACATGGGACCCGAAGCTTCCCCGGTAGGTGTGGACTTCGTCGATGACGATGTACCTGAGCCTTGAGAGGAATGATTTCCAGAGCCTCTGGTGGTTTGGAAGGATTCCCGCATGCAGCATGTCCGGGTTTGTGATGACGAAATCGGCGTTTTTCTGAAGTATCTTCCGTTGTTCCTGCGGTGTATCACCGTCGTATGTCCCGACTTTGCGTTCCGCTTCGACGGCGTTCAGGAGTGCCGCGAGTGTCCCCTCCTGGTCTCTTGAGAGCGCCTTTGTCGGGTAGAGCAGGAGCGTTGAAAATGGCGCTTTTGCATTTGCGTACTCGTTGAGGATCGGGAGCAGGAAGGAGAGCGTTTTGCCTGAAGCAGTTCTTGAGACGATTGCCGTGTTGGCATTTGCCGAGATGGAGTCGAAGGCTTCTGCCTGATGGCTGTATAGTTTTGTCAATCCCTTTTCCTGAAGGATGTTCCGGAGCTTGGTGTTGAGCTGGTTCGGGAGCGGTTCGAATTCTCCGTCCACGGGTTTCAGTTCCAGCTCTGCTGTGATGTTCTTGGCGAATGAGTTTTTGATAAAGTCCGTCAGGGGAGTCATGGTGGTGGCTCGTCGGTTGACAAGTGTGGAATTGTGCTAGATTAAAGTCTGCTGGGCGAATTGTTGGTGCCCTGAAGAGAAAAGATAGCGTGGGGGAGTGAAAAGTCTATGTATTGGTTGAAGAAAAAGGCGCTTCGTGCCTATAGGAGGCTTCGTCGCAAGCTTCGTCGCCTCCGGATGTTTTTCCATGTTCGCGCCGCGCATTTGCGCTTGGGGCGGCGTGGAGAGTCGATGACTTGCCGGGCCTTGTCTGAATTGGGCTTGGAGATATTGGATCGCAACGTACGCAATCGGTATGGGGAGATAGACATTGTCGCTCGCGAGGAGGGGGTATTGTGCTTCATCGAGGTGAAGACTCGTCGACGCGGAAGCGGCTTTGGGCGTCCTGCCGATGCCGTTGACCGCCGTCGACAGGTTCGACTGTCACGTGCGGCGAATATGTACATGCGGAAATTGGGTGACGAGGTCGAGGTTCCCTATCGCTTTGACATCGTTGAAGTCCTGTACGAGGGTTCCAGGTTGGACGACATCACGTATTTGCGTTCTGCGTTTTCGGACAGGACGGTGCGTCGTCGCTCCCAATCCGGTCGTGCGTATAGGTACTAGGTATTTTCAGTCGTTTCTCGCATTCATCATTGCATGTCATGGTGCTTCTGGTGATACTAAAATGCAACTGCCCGGCGTTCCTAGGGGTGTCCCTTGGCTCGTCGGGCAGTTCATCGTAATGCAAGAAAAGAATGCAGGTTTTATTCGTTATGCTTTTCGTTCGATTTCCTCGGCTCGGATTTTTTCCCTTACGAGCATTGCCAGTGCTCTGTGGTAGGTGATGTTCGTGGTCGTGGCGATTTTCTCTGCGAGCGGTTTGATTTCATCCTGTTCGATGATCTCGATGATTTTGGCGATGAGATCTTCCGTGACTGTAGGTCTGTTTGCCATGTCTGAATCTATTCCTGCTACATTCATTGTGATAGTTGAAAAGTCTGGTTTTTCTCCTTCGCCGTAAAGGAGCCAGGAAATTGGGACGCCAAAATGTTTGCTGAGCGCAACGCCCAGGCCTCTGCTCATACCGCCGATGCCGATTTCAAGTTTCGAGTAGTGTGAAAGGCTGATGCCTAAGTCCTTGGCCATTTGGAACTGGGTTTTGTGCAGGTGCTTGCGAATGGCCTTGAGGCGTTTGCCGATTTCGGTGAGGTTGAAGTTGTTTGATTTCAACATTCTTTGGTTACTCCTTCGCGGGCATGGTGCAGTTCGGATAATAAAAAAGACAGTTGCGAAATGCAATCGCGAACAAATCCATTTGCATTCACAAGGCGAATTGCATTTGCTTTCCTTAAAATATCGTCATTTTCCAAAATTCCAAATGGATTTTTTAAGAAAAATGCGATTCTCCATGATTTTTCATTCATTTAGGATAGGATTTATGCAAGCGATATTCTGTTTGCAAGGTGTTGTTTGTAGGCGTTCAAGTCAAGCCAGTTGAGTGCGACGTTGAAGGGGTTCCCGTTTTCGTTGTCCTCCCTGGTAAAACCTTGGTCATCCACAATCAGGTTGATCGTCTTCATTTCAAGCCATTCGGTCGAGTAGGCAAGGAATATCGCGACGGTATCGAAGAGGATTGAGGAGGCCGTTTCATCTGCCTGGTCCGGTTTTCCCAGCCAAGTCCTGAAGTTTTGCAGGATCGCGTTGGCAACGGGCGAGTTTGCGTTTTTGACGAGCTGATAATGTTCACCGTCAAGCACGACTTGTGCGCATGTGTCCAGCGGTGTAATCGTCGCGGATTTCCAGTTTGCCGAAAATACGGCTTGTGCGGCAGGTATGTTCTGCAACACATTCCATTCCGCGATGGCGCCGGGGCGTCCCATGAGCTGCTTCGCAATCGAACCGGCCATTGCGATGAAGTTGGTCTTTTCAACCAAGTCAGGTCTTCGCTTGACGAATTCTGCCACATTGACAAGCGGTCCGATGGCGATTAGCGTCGGGTCGTCTGTGCCTTCCATGGCGTCAATCATCGCCTGGATGCCGTCGAAGTGGATGGTTCCCTTGTAGTCCGAAAGCTTGAAGTCTGTCGTCCAACCTCTTTGCTTTTCGAATTTTGGTTCCATGACCGAGGTGAGTCCGACTCCTACCGGGACATGCTCATTGTTGGTTCTAACCAGGAATTTTGCGGCGATTTTTGCCCTGTAGGCGGTATTTCCAGTTGCCGTTGTGACGAGGATTGTCTTGAGTTCCGGTGCGTTGAGCAGGAATCCGAGTGCCCAGGTGTCGTCGATGTCAATTCCGATATCCGTGTCTAGAATGATGTTTTTCATGTTGTCTTCAGTTGGATTTTGTTGTTTGTGGTTGGCAATCGTTTCCGGTTGCATTTGTATTATAATGGCTTTGGTTGCTTGTTTCCATAGATTCCCGGCAAACAGCATAGGATTGTTTTGCCGATTGATTTTGTATGAAAAAAGCGTAAAATCTCGTAAAGATTTCTTGCAATTCTGTGGAGGAGCTGTAACTTAAAGCTTTGTGACACTTGCATCTCAGCGGAGAGATGACAGAGTGGTCGATTGTGCAGCACTGGAAATGCTGTTTACCGCAAGGTAACCAGGGTTCGAATCCCTGTCTCTCCGCCATTTTCATTTCCACCCCCTGATTCTGCGGGAAAAGTTAATCCCTGCGTTGTTTTGCTAAAAAACCTTACTGTTGCGGAACTTACGCATTCTGAACGACTGTGCGTCCGGCACACTCAGAATCACGTTGGCGCCTCTATTCCCGATGATTCCGCCGATCAGTTCTGAGAATTCTGAGAATCCACACCCTTGGCGAAAAACAAGTTAATGCCGATTCTGAGCTCAAAACCGCTTCAGATCGTAACGAGCAGTTCGAATCTCAACCGTTCCATTTTCAAAACAAGACATTTTCTGCCAAATCAAGTTACCCTCGCCGAAGTTTTGAGCTCAACAAGTGTAACTTGATTTTTGGTTAATGTGCGAAGTTTTGTGATGAACACTTGTAGTTACCGACCGAAATCACCACGTTTTCGAAGATACGCATCCGTTCCTTCCATTCATTTTCCCATTCCGTTGCACTCGC
>JAGVUR010000166.1 GCA_019136135.1 Verrucomicrobiota bacterium | reverse complement strand
CCTACGGTCGTTCCCCCCGCCTTGACGTGCTCAATCGCCGCCTCCGCAAGCCGCTCATCCCTGCTTGCGTACTGCTTCTTCGCAATGCCACCACACAAGCCGATTGGCGAAAGACGATGATTTCTTAGGAATTGCACGTATGCATCGAACATTTCCTTGGAGCTGTCCAACTCGTAGTGTGAAACTTCGTTTGCATTGATATTGAAGTGACTGCGCGAGGTCGTCCTATCGGGAAGCGTGATATCATAGACCCGAAGGGAGACAGGGATGTGGACGACCTCGTCACCCATTGCAACCAGGACTTGCCCGTCATACATCCCCGGCTTTGCGTCAATCGGAATCTTCAGCGAAATCCAAAATCCCAGATTGCGCCCTTTCCTGGCCACATTCAGGTCGAAGTCTTTTGCATTCTCCAAAGGAATCAACGCATCGGGATAATCCCCAAGCGGTGCTCCGTTCCTATGCCAGTTCTTCTTGATCGCAATCGTCTTCTCCACGAAGATTTCGCCACAGTCGCCAGGGATGATACAATTCCTAACTTCCCTATGAGTCAGATTCGACAAGGAAACCGAAACACGGACATCTTCCTTTGCTGACACGATGACCTGGGCATTTTCGTACTCGTTCCGTACCGCATGAAGCTCAATCCCGGGCAACTTGTCACGATCGTAGTCACGATGCGGCTTGTCACCAAGAACTTGTTGCAATGGATATGTCGCCCAGACTACAGCCTTCTTGGTTTCACAAGGAATCTCATAGGATATGTGCTTGCTGGAAATACAGGATGCCATAAGAATTCCTAGGATTAGCGACGAGACCATATTGAATACGAACTTCATAGTGATTCTCCTCCGTCAAGGTTTCGCCGATACCTTCTCGAGCCTGATGTTGTCGATGTAGTACTCGCACTGCTCTTCAGGTCCAATGTAGTCAATCCAGGCAAAAGCGAATCGTTGTGGCGACTCGATGTAGTCCTTGAAATGCGCCAATGGCTTTTTGAATTCGACCCATTCTCCCTTTTTCGTCTTTATGCCCGCCCAGTTTTGCTTATCTCCGCTGTAGTACGGATTGAGTTCCAGCAGGAGGCTATGGTCGTTTTTCTGGTAGATATTGAGCTTAAGTTCGTACTGGTCAAGCTTATCGAGATATTGTTTTAGGTTGACGGCTTTGAGCAAACCTTCCGCCAAATTGATTTGCGTCCAAGTCGTCCCCTCGGATTTTTTCGGATAGATGACGATTCTCAGCATTTTGCTGCCCGATGGCACCTTGACGCCGAATTGACTTGCCTCGACGACCTGCAAGAGCGGGATCGGGCCTCCTCCATTGCTGTACATGAATGCATGTTCCTGGATCGGATCTTCAAAATCCGCGATTTCCTTGACGGCATCTGTGTTTTTGAGTGTAATTTGAATGGGTTTCAACTGGGTTGTCCTGGTCGCAAAACCAACATTGTCCAGATAGACGACTGGCGTGGTAGCCTGACCGCCCTGGCTAAAGCCAATCGTCATCCCCTCGGCATCCTCCAACGAATAATGGAATTGAAGCTTTTCAACGGGAATGTCAATCTCGACTCGATTCCAACCCGGACGAAGCGCTACAACCGTCGGAGACGAACCCTTGCGAAAATCCTTTGAAAAATAAAAGCCAAACTCGATTTGAGCAGAATCCACGCTGTAGATATCAGCCAGAAAACGGGATTTGTTGTGCAAGCCCGGATAATCAAAGCCGAGTTTCGACGATGTGAAGGAAAGACGCATCACAGAACGACTGCCGCTGGCAAAGCATGGTTCCAACTTCAGAGAACGACGACCCGACTTCACAAATTTTCGATCCTGATTCAAATTGATCCGACCAAAGCCGTACGACATCGACACGCCCCAAAGACCAGCCTCGAAATCGTACAAAGTCGTCACGCTTTCCCCAAAAAGACATAAGCAGCACAACAAAAGCATGCAAAAACATCTCATAGCCGGATCCTCCGTATAAAAGCTTTAGCGCGGGAAGAAACGATAGGTTTTCGGCGGTTCCCCAGTCACAAAATAATAAACTGCCCCAACGACCATGAAGATCAGCGCTCCGATGATGTCAGCCGCAATAACCCCGATTGCCAAGGGACGAACTTTTTGCACCAATTGATTGCCGCCGAATCTCAGGCACATTTTCTTGATGAACCACCCAAGCAGGAACGGGCATGCCATGCAGTTGAGCGGCGCTGTGATCCACGTCAGGAACAGGCACGGGTGGATGACCCACCAAGTCGTACGAAGTCGCAGGAAATTGGTGACCATCACGCAGACGAACCCGATTCCTGCCGCAAAAAGGAAAAGCGGTTCGGGACGAATGTTCATGATTCTTTCAATTCCTGTCAATGCCTCCGAAGCTTCAAGCGTACCTGTTGCCTGGAGTTTCAGGCTAACGGGATCGGCAGCCCTGATCGCCATTGTGGGGAGTCTGTAGAAACTCCACTCCGGGTAGTAGGTCGTCGTACCCACATCATAGCTGACCACGATTCCCCAGAAGACGCACAAGGCAATGCCGAATAGATAGATATACAGGTTTGACCTTGCCAACTTCGGCAATGATATCTTGTTTCGTTCGGCCAGCTTCAAGCCATTGGTCAAGTACGGCATCAGCGCCTGCGACTGGTCAATGCACAGGACAGCGCAAAGGATGCCCGAGATGACGATGGCAGTCGGCCCCATCGCGTATCCCCCAAACAAAACCATCACGATGCCAAAAGGCTGCCAGCCAGGCTGGATGAACAAAAGCCCCGTCTCGGCACTGATCCTCGCGACAATCATGTACGTCAATAACATCAAAAGCGTGTTGCAAATCGCAATCGGCCAAGACAAGCCAAGGCGAATCGACAGCCAACAAATCGCAATCGTCGATAAAACAAGCACGCGAAGCGCATTGACAGCACCAGGATCAGTATCGCTGTTCCCGCTGGCGTCAACCTTGCTCTTCGCTAAAAACAATGCTTGCCGACACAAATTCCAGTAGTAGTATCGACCAGAATAGGCCAACAAGATTCCATATGCCACATACGCCCCAGCACGCGTCCAGCCCTGGAATCCTCCGATGTCGTAGTCGTTGCTCAAATTCACTCCGTACGTTACCAGGAACATGGACAAGACGACCCAGAACAACTGCGTCAAGCCCAGCGAAAGGGAGATTTCGGCCGAAAGGAAGAAGGCGATACCAGAAGCCAGCGGGAAGAAGTTCAACCTCAGCAGCGCCCAGGCTCCAGGCGCTCGCCTAAGCAAGGTGAACTTGTTGGCGAAGGGCCAGAACGAATGTTCCATCTTGATGGGAATCAGCACATTGGGAAACCATTGGTACAATCCATTGTTCAAGCGGATGAACAGGACGAACAAAAAGCCGATCCAAAACATCCTGTTCCGGAAAATCGTCGCCAACAGGGAATCGTCACGGCGATCCAACAGCGTTTCAATGAATACCGCAATAGGATACTGTAGGTGCTCATGACGGCTCCATTGTCGATGCACCACCAACGCCAACGCCGTCATGGCAAGATTGACCAGCGCCACAAGGGGCATCCAGGTGAGCAGGACTCCACGCCATTGACGCCAAGGAACCTGCTCGACCTTCCGCTTGAAACGCGCCAGACGCCCCTCGCCAGGAATCGTCACCTGATCCGAACCGATCACAAAACGGGACACGACCTCGTCGAAAGGCTCGGGATCGACCAGCGTCCCCTTGGGAAACATATCCAGGACTTGGCGACGAGACCAGCCGGGATTCTGGGTCACCCAATAGTGCGGCAATGCAACAATCTGGGTGAATTGCTCCATCAAAGCGCGACCGCCAATGCCGCACGCGCAACTGCATATCGCCACGATGACAGCCAATTCCGATGACATGAACATCCGACGCTTATTGACCATCCCCAAAAGAGGATTCAAGATCAACACGAATATTATCAGGGAACCAACGACGATGATCGGCAACTGATGGCCATTGCTTGTGCTCTCCAAGCGCAAAACGTGGTCGTTCACAAATCCAAACGTCGTTAACAGCGAAACAAATACGATGATGATCAAAAAGGCGCGTTTCGTCATATCTCTTTCCGTATGGCAAGACTACGGCTTCATGTTATAGCAAATTGCGTAATGTACTTGAAAAGGTGAACTCTTGCAATTCCAAACCTTGAGAAAATTTCCAAACATTCGGCTTGTTGTTTTATTGACTCGATAAACGAAAGCGGCAAAGGGCGGTTTTGCGCAATATTGCCCTACCCATTGACTGCTTCGTATCATCGTCTTGCGCAACCGAAATCTCATGAACATAAGGGATTTCGCCAATACCGCCATAAAAATGCATGTCACATGCACTTTGAGTACGAAATAGATGATTTTTGAATGCTGAATGTCCTGTCCGACCTTGCCCAACCCGTCAGACACGTACGACACGTACGACACGTCAGACACGTCCCAGTCCATTAATCACTCAATGTTGATTTCGGGAGGCATGTCACATGCCATTTGAGTACGAAATAGATGGTTTTTGAATTGGTTTCGGGGTTGTTTTGAGGACACTAGCCCCACCAAAACCAACGCAACGTCCCATAGTCTCAGTCCCATGTCTCAGACCCATAGGTCACATTTGTCTTATTCGTCTCATATGTCCCAGTCCCATAATCTCAAACATCGAACCCAGAGAGGCATGTCACATGCCATTTAAGTACGAATCGGTGATTTTTTGGACTTGGTTTCGGGAAGGTTTCGCGGGGAACTTAATAATCATTCGCGATTTATCGTTTCTTCATCCGTCGCGACGTGGAAAATGCTCCCGTCTGCTCAAAATCTGACGCATGAAAGGGCATTCATGTCAGAATTGAAAACCTGAAAGAGCGATAGGTGTTAATTTGGAGGAGGTTTTTCTTGGCAAAAGGCGAATTTTGGCGTGCGGTAGCGTGACGCAGACGGTATCCAAAAATTCCGGTTGAACCGCCACGCCCATGACGCCTTCTATGGAATCAGCTTAGTGCGAAGTTGGAGAAGAATTCCGGAAACTATTCCGGAATCTGGGATTGCCCCTTGCGCTCCTCACGTCGCTTGAGCCATTCGAACAACGGATCCGCAGCATACCTGAAGAACAAGTTATGGACCACGCAAACCATCAGGGTAAGGGGCAAGAACGTCACCCGGTAGAAGTACTCGGCCTCTTCTTCCCATGTGAAGACGTCCAGCGGGCTGCCGATGACCTCCGCGAGGAATTCGCCAAGCGTACTTCCAAGGATCTTCTCCACGATGGACTCCGGGAGCTCCTCGCTAATCTCCACTGCCCTTGGGTTCCTGCTGTGCTTGAGACCCGCCTTCCTCGCCTGCTTCCTTACGAACCTCGCGGAGCCGACCCCGTGCCTGGTTGCGAAGATCCGCCCGAGCGCCTTCCGCTTCAGGTCCTCCGTATCCACTTCATCCGTCCCAATCGGCTTTCCGTCCTCCGCCTCCGGCGTTTCCTTTGGCTT
>JAGVUR010000007.1 GCA_019136135.1 Verrucomicrobiota bacterium | reverse complement strand
GGCTGAAAACCGGATCCTGGGCATTTTTGTTTTCTCCTCTTTCTTGGTAGCTTGATGATAGACTACCACAAAAAAACAAAAATGCAAAATTAAGATTCAAAGGTAGGCAGAACATTAATTTCACTTGGAAAATATAAAAAATAATTACAATAATGAAAATCCTAGGGAAGTCAAGTATGTTGCGAGTATAATTTTAGGTGTTATTTTATGTTCCTCGCAAAAGATAGCAAATGGCAAAAAGCACTTTGAACCTAAAAAAAGCAGTTGAAAGTGGATTTAATTCCCAATTGACTGATTATCAAACAGTTAGAAAGTTTATTCATTTCACCATGCAGGTGAATTGAAATGAGTCAGTCTTCCGTAGCGCCTTTACAAGGCGCCCGGCATGGAGGCATCCTATCCCCGGGCTGAAGCCCGGGGTTAAGCATGGTCAGGCGCCTACGGCGCAAAGTCATTGGCGCGGATCGGCCATCCGCAATCCACAAGGGCGGGACATGGCAGACACGGACGATGGTTCGGACGAACCAAGCCGTGTTTGCATAACACATTGCGCTGCAAGCGCTTAGCGATGCTTAACCCCAGGCTTTTAGCCTGGGGCGGGAAACCCACCCGAAGACCGTGCCTTGTAAAGGCACTACAATCATAAGGCGTCAACTGCTTTTTTTAGGTTAAAGGCACGTCTTATAGCGTACAAGACTTTGATATTCTAAAAAACAACGAAAATCATTTCATGGGCAATTGGGAATTTTCAAGGAGTTTTCATATGGGTGATCCGCGTTTGATCAGTGTATTGATAGACGAGGCGTCGATTAGTCGCCGTATCGATGAATTGTCCCATGCGATTGCTCGCGATTATGTTGGGATAACCGGCTTGGTTGTGGTTGGAGTGATGAAGGGCGCCTGCATATTCACTGCGGATTTGGTGCGAGGATTAAGCCGTGCTGGGATGTCTGGGATTCGCGTTGAGTTCATTCGTGTGAGCACATACGGGAACGAGGTCAAGGGACCTGAGGACCGTGGCCGCGTGACGTCGATCGGCAATTTGACATGCGATGTGGCGGGGCGGCGGGTCTTGCTGGTCGACGACATCGTTGACCAGGGATTTACGATGCATGCCATGAAGCGTCATTTTCTGGAGGCGCTGGGCGCTTCGGAGGTGCGGACATGTGCCTTCCTGCAGAAGCGTTTGACGAATCCAACTGCAGAAGTTCAAGCGTTGCGTTCGTCTTTCCAGGTTGACTATTACGGTTTCGAGGTTGATGACCTATGGGTCGTCGGATACGGCTTGGATGTCGCCGAGGAATTTCGCGAATTGCCTTATGTCGCGGCGTGCGACCCCACAAAAAAGGCGTCATCCGATGAAAGCCAGGTGACGCCTTTGTGTTGAATTGCTTTTTTATTTTTTGCCGTAGGCTGCGATTTCGACGAATCGCGTGTCCTCTCCGGCTTCGCCGCCATTGGTATAGACTCGGATGTAGCGGGCTTTTTGTCCTTCGTGCTGGCCTTCCGGGTTGTGAGTATCGACGAGTTCGCCCCACCATCCTGCGAAGTAGGTCGGGTCGTTCCCCTCGCCAAATCCGGCGCTGTTGTCGTAGTCGTTGTTGAAGACGATACGGCAGTTTTCCTTCATTTCCGGATCGTCAGCGATTTGCACGATGACGTCCTTGTAGACGACGGCGTTCTTGTAGAAGTGCCATACGACGACGCAGAAGATTTCCTTGACTTCGCCCAGGTCGACCTGGATCCACTGGAGTTCTTCAGGCATCATTTCGACGTAGTCCTGCTCGTTGCTCTTCTTGTTTCCATCGGTGATTTGTTTCAAGTGTCCGGATAGTGGTTCTTCGTCTCCAAGGCAACTTGTGACCGGCTTGTTGAGTGCCAGGTTGACGAGTCCTTTAGGAACCATGAAGTCGTCTCTCTTGTCAAGTGTTCTGAGGTTTGGCGGAGGTTTGAATCCTTTTGGGTATCCAGGCGTTGCCCTTGTGACGGCGTCCGGTCCGAGTCCGAGGTCGAGAGGAATCAGTTTGATGCCGCCTGCGAGGAAGGAATGGATTTGCGTGTTGATTGCTTGCGATAGGCTTCTGACTGTTGAGGACGCGCCGGTGATTGCCTGGACCGCGTTGGGAGCCTTGACAGCGGAGTCGATGATGATGCCGGGTGCGCCATCGACAACCATGGGGAGGTCGTTGAATTGCGAGACCCATTTTTTGTCTGATATCATGCCGCCCAATCCAGGAGTTTCCTGGTGGTCGTAGACCCTGAGCGCCTTGATGCGTTGCCTGTCAGGGGTGAAAGCCAGGATTCCCTTGAAAAGCCCTTCGTGTCCATGCCCTTCGATTTCGAAGAGGAATGCGACAAGATCGCCTTTTTCGTCACGCGCCTCGAAGAATGAGAGGTCCCCCATGGTCTTAGGCTGGATCAGCTTGTTGAATTTTTCCGTTACGACTTCTTGCTTGTCCGAGGGATCCAGGAATCCTGTGGCGTCCATCATCGCCTTGATGCGTCCGTACTCCTCGTTGGTCTTCATTCGTTCCGACCAGATGACCTCGGGGAAGGTGAGCAGGCAGGCTGAGATCGCGCAAGCCGCAAAGACGTAAATGATCGTGTAGATCGGTGAGTTTTTCATTTTACGTCCTCCTTGCGAATGCGGTTGGAACCAATCATGTCGAGGGAGGGCGCGACTGTGTTTCCGAGCAGGACGGCGAACATCATGGCGTCTTGGTACTTGGAGAAGCATCTCATCAGGATCGCAAGGGTTCCAACCAGGATGCCGTAGATGATTTTCCCGTGCCATTTTCGCGGGGCATTGCCGGGATCGGCGGCCAGGAGGACTCCGATCAGCAGGAAATTATCATTGGAGAAGACTTGTTGGAGGTTGCCTTCCATCGGGAGCTTCTCCGTTGGGATGAGGTATGCCGCAATCAGATAGGCGGCGAAAGCCATCGGGATGTAGATGGACAGCGATGTGGGCTTGGCGATGATGATGATGGCGAGGCAGGCCAGGATGAGCACGATCGAGAATTGCTGAGGAGCGCCTTCCAATGCGGCCAGGTTGCCCAGCGAGGCTGCGGCGGTGTCAGCGGGATAGCTGAAGAACATGAAGCCAAGGCCGACCAGGGCTGGGTTGAAGATCGCGTTCTTTGCGCCGCCAAAGACTTCCTTGCCGAAAAGGATGCCGAAAATCGCGCCCAGAAGGAGAATCCACCAGGCGATGTCAGGAGGTGCCAGGAGCGCCAGCACAAGGCCATAGACGAAACCGCCACCCGTGATCGGCTTCTTGCGACCCCATGCGAAGACGAGTTCGACGAGCACGCCTGCCAGGGCGGCAAGGGCGCCGTTGAGCAAGGGACGGTATCCGAAGACGGCGACGTTGAAGCCGGTCAAGAGAAGGGAGCAGACGAGCAGGGCGCCCAGGAAGCGCGCCTGTTCGGCGGCCTGCTGGTCGGATTTGCTATCGCCAAGGATGATGTGACATGGACTCATAGGTCTGTACCTGTTATGTTATGGTAGTTGTTGCGGCTTAGAATTCGTCTGCGAAAATGTTGCAGTCTTGGAACCCTTTTTGTGTCAGTGTATTTCTTGCGGCTTCAAGCATTTGCGGTGGTCCGCAGAGGAACGCCTGCCTCTTGGGGTTGTCATTCTTCTCCAAGAGTTTTTCGACCGCCAGGTGAATGAATCCAGTTTCACCCTTCCAATCGGGGCATTTTTCCGGTTCCGATAGTGCGTAGCAGATCTTGAAGTTGGGGAGTTCCTGCTGGAGTTTTGTGAATTCCTCCATGTAGAGGAGTTGGTCTGTGGTACGCGCTCCGAAGAAGAGCCAGGTTTTCTTTTGGGGATTTGCTTGCGCGATATGCCTGATCAGGGAACGCATGGGCGCCATCCCCACGCCGCCTCCGACGCATACCAGCTCGGCTTCGGGATCCTGGTCCAGGATGAATTCCCCGTATGGACCTGTGAATGTGACTTCATCGCCGGGTTGGATGGAGTGGAGGTAGGTCGAGCCCTGCCCCTTGGGGATGAGCCTGACCAGAAGTTCGATGTTGTCCTGGTCGGCAGGCACGGAGGCGATCGAGTACGCCCTGAAGACGGTTTCCTTTTTGCTGGGGACCAGGATTTGGACGTACTGTCCGGGTTGGAATTGGATCGTCTCGCCTGGCTGGAGCTTGAAGTGGATTTCCCGGATATCGCCCGTCTTCATGGTCGCTTCAGAGACTGTTGCGACCATTTGCTTGACATTAAGGAATTCCGCCTTGACTTGAATTTCGATGTCATTGCGGATTTTGACTTGGCAAGCCAACCTTGTTCCGCATTGCTGTTCCTCTTCGGTCAGGTACGGTAATTCGGTTGGGAGCAGGGGACCTCCACCGCTGAGCACCCTGGTTTTGCAGAATCCGCAAGTGCCTTGTCCTCCGCAAGCCGATGGGATGAAGATCTTGTTGTCGTACAAGGCGTCGAGGAGCTTTCCTCCGCCTTCGACTTCGAAGGGTTCCCGGTCGTTGACCTTGACCTTGCACGTGCCGTATCTTGCGAAGAAATATGCGAGGACGAGAAGGAGGATTGTGAGTCCTGTTCCGATGACTGCCAGGGTCAGTATTGCTTGTATGTAGATCATGTTGTTATCCCAGCTCCACCATTCCAGTAAATCCCATGAAGGCGAGTGCCATGATGCCCGTGATGATGACTGTCGAGCCGAGTCCTTGGAGCGGTTCGGGGATATCGGCGTCCTGGAGCTTGTTTCTGATTCCCGCCATCAGGCAGATTGCGAGGCAGTAGCCCAATCCCGATCCCAGCGCATAGACGCCTGTCTTGAACAAGTCGAAGTTGAGGTTGGGATCGACCATCAGGAGGTTGACGCCCAGGATGGCGCAGTTGACGGTGATCAGCGGGAGGAAGATGCCAAAGCTAAAGTAGAGCGATGGGATGAATCGTTCCAGGATGATTTCGACGAATTGCACGAATCCCGCGATGACGAGGATGAAGATCAGGAATTCCAGGTAGGTCAAGTCGGCTTCAGGGAAGATTACCGAACCTTTAGCGAGGATTCCATGGTGTATTCCGTAGTTGATCAGTGCTGTTGCGAAGGTTACGAATGTGACCGCGATACCCATTCCGAAGGCGGTTTTCATGCTTCGCGAAAGCGCAATGAAGGAACACATGCCCAGGAAGTTGGACAACAGGATGTTACTGGTGAACATGGATGCCAGGAAAATCAGCAACGGACCACCAGGAGTGAAGATTTCCATTTGGATGCTCGTCCTTATCTAAAATTTTTGAAATGAAAAAAAATAATCAGAAAAATGAATTTAACATTCATAGCTGAATTATCAAGGGGAAATAAGAATGATTTTTCATTAACTTCAGTCAATATTGGCTTGGTTGGAAAATCCCACCTGTGCAAGTTGGGATTAGACATATGAACGCTATTAACTCAGGGAACTTAATCCTTTTCCGGGGACGTTCGGTGAGATTTGCATCGCCTGTCTGCAGACGCGAACCGCACACCATCAAACAG
>JAGVUR010000096.1 GCA_019136135.1 Verrucomicrobiota bacterium | reverse complement strand
GCGAACCCACCCAAGTACAGTGCCTTGTAAAGGCACTACAATCATTCGGTTCGGTCGGGAAAATGATCAGATGCCACTGACTTGAGGATTGGCTTCCGGGAAAATCCTTTGCAAGAAACAAGCAGTTGCGCGATAGGTGCTTGACATCTTGGCGTCAACTGCTTTTTTTAGGATTAAGAATTATGCATGGTTCATTTGCGGATTTTGTATTTGGATGCTAGTATATCGTGCAAATTAGTCATTTTAAATCGTGTTTTGTATTGAAAAGGAGTTGCGAGAATGGCATTGTTGCTGCACGAGGTTACGGGGTATTTGGATAGTGTTTTTGAGGGTTTTTCCGGTGATGACGTATCGAACAATGGTTTGCAGGTCGAGGCAAGCAAGCATGTCAGCCGCGTGTCCTTTGCGGTTGATGCTTGCCAGGCGACCATCGACGAGGCGATCGGCAATGGAAGCGAGTTGCTGGTCGTGCATCATGGCTTGAGCTGGGGGAGCGGCTGGAAGCGATTGGAAGGAATCGTGGCTCGTCGCATGCGGGCGATGTTCAAGCATGGCTTGTCGCTCTATGCGATGCATTTGCCGTTGGATGTCCATCCTGAAATCGGCAACAACGTGATTTTGTGCAACATGCTTGGCCTTCGCGACTTGGAGCCGTTCTTCTCGTGCCACGGGGTCGATGTCGGATATTTCGGGACGTGTCCAGAAGGCATTGGGCTTGAAAACCTTGCCACTTGCCTCGATGATGGCTTGGGCACGACTTGCAAGATCCATGAATTTGGTTCGAGAGGCATTACCCGTGTAGGCGTGGTGTCGGGCGGCGGCGACGATGCGATCGAAGAATGCGCACGCCTGAGAATACCATGCCTCGTCACTGGCGAATTGCTCCACCAACGAGTCCAGCTGGCACGGGAATTGGGCGTCTCCGTCATCGTCGCAGGGCATTATGCCACCGAAACAACGGGCATAAAAGAACTCCGCCGTCTGCTCGGGGAAAAATTAAGCATTCCGACGGAGTTCATCGATGCTCCGACCGGGCTTTGATCGACGCCCGTTCGGAAGTCGCGTGAGGCTTGATTAGTGGTGTGAGAAGACGCGTTCCGGCGCGTGGTAGAGCGCCACGCCCAGTTCGTTAGCGCGCTTGATCACATCGGCGTCCTTGATGGAACCGGAAGGGGCGATGATAGCGGTCACGCCTGCCTTTGCGGCGACTTCGACGCCGTCGTAGAACGGGAAGAAGCCATCGGAAGCCATCACGGCCCCCTTGATGCTTTCCTTGCCGCCGTACTTTTCATTGAATTTCGTCACGGCTTGTTCGATGGCGCCGACCCTGTCCTGTTCGCCGGTGCCGACGCTGAGCGTTCCACCGTTCTTGACGATGACGACGCCATTTGAGCGAACCGAGATGTTGACGTACCAAGCCACCAGCAGGTCGGCGAGTTGTTCAGGCGTCGCCCTGATTTCGCTTTCCACGTGCCCGAGCGCCTTGGAGTCCGCGACTGCCGGCTTGATGTCGTCGACCGACCTGACATGGGTCAGCAGCGGGTCCGCTATGACGACGCATCCGTCAGCGAGCATTTTCAAGGTCCTGTATCCGGTGACGTCGTCGCCCACGTACTTGGGCAGGAGCGACAAGTCGCCGCACTTGAGGATACGGACGTGCTTGTTGAGCTTGGCTTCGGGATCGGAGAAGATCGCGACCGCTTCGGGTTCGAAGTCCGGTGCGACGACGCATTCGACGAATGACGTCATGATTTCACGGGCGGTGTCCGCATCGACCTTGGTGTTGAAAGCGATCACTGAACCGAATGCTGCGCGTGCGTCGCAATCCCTTGCCTTGATGTAGATGTCCTTGAGCGTGTCGCCGGGGCATGCACAGGCGGCGCCGCTGGGATTGACGTGCTTCATGCAAGCACATGCGGGAACATCGAAGAATTTGACGATGTTCAGCGAGTAGGAAATGTCTTCCAGGTTGGTTTGCGAGAGGCCTGATTTTCCGGTTTTGAGCACGACCATATCACCGATGACGGCGTTTTTGCCTGCCGGCTTGTAGAGTGCCGCCGTCTGGTGCGGGTTTGTTCCGTATCTGAGGTCGTCAACCTTTTCGAAGTCCACTTCCAGAATGTGTGCTTTTTCTGGGAAATCGCCTGTGTTTTTTGACAGGTACGTGTTGCGGTTAAGGGTTTCGGACATGGTTGTTTCCTTTGCTGAGTTTTGCGTTCCAGTTTATGTATGACTTGTAGAAAATTGCCTAGTGTGATTTATTATCTACCGATGACTTGAACTGCGTATCCCAGAGTTTTTTGTATTCTCCGTTTAGCTCCAGCAGTTCCTGGTGCGAGCCTTGTTCGATGATCACTCCTTCGTCCATCACGAGGATCTTGTCCGCTTCTGCAATTGTGGTGAGTCGATGGGCGATAGCCAGTACAGTCCTGTCCTTTCTTCTGATTCGGAAGGCTTCCTGGACATTTTTTTCAGTTTTTGTGTCGAGTGCCGACGTCGCCTCGTCGAGAATAAGGATTGGCGGGTTTTTCAGCAGCGCCCTTGCGATTGCGAGTCGTTGCTTTTGCCCTCCTGAAAGCAGCGTTCCTCGTTCTCCTGCCCGGCTGAGGAATTGTTCTGGCTTTTCGAGTATGAATTCTTCTGCGCATGCGTCTACTGCCGCATTTTTGACGCTTTGGTCGTCTGCGTTTGGCGTTCCGTAGCGGATGTTTTCGAGGATAGTGTCATTGAAGAGGAAGTTGTCCTGGGAGACGATGCTGACGAGGCGCCTCAGGTCCTGGTTGTTGATCGATCTGAGGTCGTGTCCGTCAATTTCGATGTTTCCTTCGATCGGATCGTAGAATCGCGCCAGCAGGTTGGCGACTGTCGACTTTCCGGAGCCTGTTTCTCCGACAATGGCGACGAACTGCCCCTTTTTTATGGTGATGTTTAGTTTTTTGATCAGTACGGGTGTTTCTTCGTTGTACCTGAAGCTGACTTCATTGAAGCTGATTTTGTCTGTGAAGTCATCAAGGCGTACTTCGGGTTGTTTGATTTTGAGTTCCGTATCCGTGTCGAGCAACTCGAAGATTCGTTCGCAAGCCGCAGCGGATTTTTGGAGGCTTGCGTTTAGCTTGGAGAGTTCCTTGATGGGCTTGTATGCTTGCTGCGCCGCATATCCGATCACGGCGAGCGTCGCCAGCGAGACCTGGTAGTGGTAGCTGATGATCAGGAAAACCGCCGCCAACGCAATGGCGGTTAACTGCATCATGGGTTGCATCATGACATCGGCCAAAAGGGCTCGCTTGACGGACTTGAAGTAGGAGTTGGCGTCCTTCGTGAACTTCTTCGTCTCCAACGCTTCTGTGTTGAACGCCTTGACGACGCGGATGCCTGAAAAATTCTCTGTCATTCTTGCCACGAGCACCGCGACTCCCGTCAGCACCTTGCGTTGGTACCTGCGGATATAGGTGGAAAGCCACATGACCGGGAAAATGCAAATTGGCGCGATGACTACGATGATCAAGATCTGCTTTAGCAATTGGACTTCGCAGGCTTTTTGGATGATGAATTGCAGCGCGACGGCGATCAGTATCGGCGCAGTGCACAACTCTGCGGCGGAATCCGAGACCGTGTGCTCGACGGTGCCTGGATCGTTGATGCATCGGGAAACCAGGATCCCCACGTCATTTTTCGAGAAGAAATCCGACGATTGGTGCTGGATATGGTCGAAGAGCTCGATTCTAATGTCGGTGACCACTCTAGCCGAGACCCATCGTATGTAGTACTTGTTGATGATCTGGCCCAAGGCCTTAAGCAGGAAGAAGCCGAACATCACTCCCAAGAGTATGCAGAGCATCGGCAGAGAGATCGCTGCGTCCTCGTCAATGCTCAATCCGAATTTTGACGTGAACCTGCTGATTCTTGCGACCAGTCCGGTAGGTTTCTCTTCCTTGACTTCGCCTGGTGGCTGCTCTGGTTTGTCTATTTCCGATTCCTGGCTGATATCGTCACTGAAGTCAAAGGTTTCGTCCAGCCAGACCAGGAGCTTTGATTGCTTGAGCTTGTCCATCAACGTGAGCTTGTTCTTCTCATCGCTCTTCACATATCCTGATTCGATGGCGTTGAGTCCCAGGTCCATGAACCTCAGGTATGCGGACATGGCGCCTCCCATGATCAGGCTGGCGCCGATTCCCAGCGACAACCTGAACCAATAGACGGCCGCGAACCGCTTGAAAAGGCGCCAGTAGATGGCGAGTGCGTTCCGGCTCGAAGTCTTTTCAGAGTTGTTTTGATTGACCTTCATGCTTCAAGCGCTGCCAACAGGGTGTCCGCGATATACTTTTTCTGGATATGGGTGAGTTCGGGGTAGATTGGGATTGCGAGCGTTTCCAGGGCCGCCTGTTCGGAGACCGGAAAGTCTCCCTTGGCGTATCCGAGGTAGCTGAAACAAGGCTGGAGGTGGAGCGGAATCGGGTAGTAGACGTCGCAGCCGATCTTTGCTTCCTTCAGCGCGTTCCAAACCTTGTCGCGCTTGCCATCCTGGATTCTGATGACGAACTGGTTCCTGACATGCCTTGTGCTGAATGGGGCTTCCTGCGGCAACGAGAAGCCCTTTGCCTTTTCCAGCAGGTTGGCGTAGTCCTTTGCGTTGCGCTGGCGTGCGGCGGTCCAGCCGTCCAGGTGCTTGAGCTTGATGTTGAGCACGGCTGCCTGGAGGGCGTCCATCCTGAAGTTTCCGCCGATGAAGTCGTGGTGGTACTTGGGTTCCATTCCGTGGTTCCTGAAGACGGCAAGCCTTTTCGCCTTTTCAGGGTCGTTGGCAAGGACCATTCCTGCGTCTCCGAAGGCACCCAGGTTCTTCGAGGGGAAGAAGGAAAGGCAGCCGTAGTCTCCTATCGAACCTGCCCTGTGGCCCTTGTACTCGGCGCCAATCGCTTGTGCCGCGTCTTCCACAACGATCAGGTTGTGCTTGCGGGCAATGTCCATGATCGGATCCATGTCCGCAGATTGCCCGTAGAGATGGACCGGGATGATTGCCTTGGTTGCAGGCGTGACCGCCGCCTCGATCTTGGAGGCGTCAATGTTGTAGTAGTCGGGTTCGATGTCGACGAATACCGGTTTTGCCCCGACTCGTGCGATCACTCCCGCCGTGGCGAAGAACGTGTACGGGGTTGTGATGACTTCGTCTCCGGGGCCGATTCCCTCTGCCATCAGCACAAGGAGCAGCGCGTCCGATCCCGAGGAGACTGCGCATCCGAAGCCCGCCTGGCAATAGGACGCCACATTGGCCTCCAGTTCGACGAGGTGCGGTCCGAGGATGAACATCTGGGAAGCGAAGAGTTCCGTCAGGACAGGTTGGAGTTCGGCCTGGAGTTGTTGGTATTGGGCCTTGAGGTCGAGTAGTGGAACTTGCATGTGTCTTTCCTGCGTTCGTAACCGTTCACGGCCTTCGTTTCTGACCGAACCGCCATCCGTGGGCGGAAACGGCCAGGAGTTGGTTCGAGCCAACTCGAAAACATCACTACTATAGCTGTGGTAGGGTG
>JAGVUR010000059.1 GCA_019136135.1 Verrucomicrobiota bacterium | reverse complement strand
TTTGCATTCACTATCCAAGTCAATGATGGTGACTTGGTAGGGGGTTGTCGCATTGTCCGGGATTCTGATTCTGTATCCGAAAGCGAAATCGAATCTGATTCCATGTGCCCCGAGGCATGTCGGGAGTTCTTCGAATGAGATTGTGGATCGTCCGCTTCTTGGGTCTGGTCCGATTTGCGGCGGGATTGGGGGCGGTGGTTGACTGGAGACTTCAGAGGATTGGTTGGGATTGGCGGAAATGCTGATATTTGAAGCGGCTTGGTTGAACAAGTTGTTTCCGACGAATTCCAGGCTGATGTTTTGTTTAGACATGGCGGTTGCTTCTGGTCTTGGCGTGGTCAGTCAGTGCTAGTCAAATTCAGTTCCTTTGCGAGTTCTCGTCTGCAGAGTGGCATCTTTTTGAGTTTCGGGCATGATTTTCTGCAGAATTGCCTGTAGATGCAATCAAGGCAATCTTGGCTTGGGAGTGGTTCTCCCTTGATTTGTTGTTGGATGAAATCGCGTGTGATATCATTGTTCCAAACCTCGGCGATGGATCTGGTCTTGACGTTTCCTACGATTTCAGCGTTGTCGTAGCTGGAGCAGACTGGGACGTCTCCGTTTGGAAGGATGCCGATGGTTGCTTTCGGCGCGAGGCACTGCGGTCCGTCATCGGTGACTTCCGGCGGGTTCTTAAGCGAGTCGAGCAGCTTGAGATTGGTTGAATTTTTGTCGATTTTCCTAAGATTAAGGTTATCCATGATCTGGATGAAGTGTGCCAACTCCGTGATGTTCAGTTCACCTCCGAGGGTATTTTCACCGTGTGCCTGGTCAGCCCTTGTATAGAGTGTGTATGCGGCGATTGGGAGCGATTCGAGGAATTGTGCGAAGTCCGGCATTGTGGTGTAGTTGTCTTTGGAGGCGACTACATTGACACTAGTTTTGATTCTTGCATCGCTGAGCTTTTGGATGGCATTGAGGACTGCTTCAAAGGTGCCGTTCCCTCTGATTGAGTCGTGGTATTCTTTGAATCCGTCAAGCGAGAGTGTGATTGATGCGCATCGGGCTGTTTGCTTGAGTTTTCGGACCCAGGCATCATCAAGCAGGGTTCCGTTTGTACCGACATCGAATCGTATTGGTGCGTTTGTGAGTTCGTCCAGGAAATGTTCCATGTATGGGTGGCAGAAAGGTTCTCCACCGATTAGCGTTAGCTTGAGTATGGCGAGTTGCTTGAGTTCACGGATCAGTTGCAGCCAGCGTTCAAGCGGGAGTTCTTCCTGCGCCAGATTGCGAGCGAACCTTTCGTAGCAAAAATGGCATTTCAGGTTGCAGCGATAGGTAAAGCAGAATCTGGCTTCGAAGGGGCGTGTCAGCATTTGGGTTAGGGTCTTGATTTCAGGATAGTTTTGGCGTGCCTTGCATAGATTCCCCTATAGTCGTTTGCGTAGTTGTTCAGGATTTCTTTTGCGAGCGGGTGTTTTGGATTTGATGCGTAGAGTGCTGCCGCGAGGAAGATTTCCCTGAGTTCCTTCGTTCTTCTATAGTCTGGGTTTCTGCTTTGCGCGAACTGCCTTGGGTCTTGCGAGACGAGTTGGTGATGTCCTTTGATCTCTTCTTTGTTGATCAATTGGACGAGGGTGTCGGTAGCCTCGGCCGATGCGAATTGCTGCAGCGCGATGGATACAGCCCTGAAGTGGGAGAACTCGTTGTCCTTGGTGAGTTTCTGTGCTTTTTCAAGGATAGGTTGCAAGGCGGGTTGATGTTTGAGCGCTCCGAGTGCGATGACGATGGCATCGAGTGTTGACAATGACGGTCCGAACTGTCCCATTCCCCTGTAGTTCCATCCCTGGTCCCAATCGCCAGTGTTTCGGAGGGTATGAAGGAGCGTATCTGCGCCTTCGTTGTTTCCTGTCAAGGCGAGAATCAATGCGAAGTTGAGTTTGTCTTGTGGGAGTTCGGCGTGTTTGTAGGCGTCTGTGAGCAATGGAGCCGCCCTGTCCATGGAAACGAGTACGGTTGCAAGTGCCTTCCACTTTTCTGCATCGTCGACGTCATTTTTGTGAAGCGTTGCGACTGCGTCGGCGACTTGCTTGTTGGGAAGCGGGTAGCTGTCCTTGTCAGTGAGGACGCGTTGCGGGATGTTTCCGATTTCGACCAGGTGTTCTTGAAGTTTTTTCAGGTTGATGTTTCTTACGCTGCAGTTGTCCTTTGCCGCGATTGCTGCGGCATATCCTGCCGCGTATCCGTGGTTTTGGATATCGGGTTGCATCCTAAGGATTGGCATAGCGTCCCGGTGTCCGGAGATTCCGAGTCCTGTGACCATCAGGTTGTTGACGTTTTTGGGCAGGAGCGCCCGGAATGGGACGTCGGCGAAGCAGGTGTTCCTGTCAGGTCCCTGGATCGTGAAAAGCGGATGTACCGTGTATCCGTGTGAATCGAAGTTCGAGCGTGATACGCAGATCGTGTCAGGATAGGTTCTTTGGTTGAAGATATCGAGTGGCGAGATGATGAAGTCGCCGACGATTCTCCTGCGTTCCCGGGAGCCGATCAGCGAAGCCAGGTCGTATTCGTTTTTGTATCGTTCTCTTCCGAGTATGAAGGTTTTGCAGACGTCAATGATATCGGAGTCATCGGAGAAGATGTAGTCGGTATTGATGTAGTGGTCGCCAGGTCTTTGTGGCGAGAGCCCTGTCCCTTGCACTGCGAGTTCGTAGTTCTGGTCTTGTGTTTGCGCTCCGGCTGCGGCTGCGATATCGGAGTTCCCAGTTGAGTCGATGACTGTTTTTGCCTTGATGATTGCCGGCCCGAATGGGGTTGCAACCGCGATTCCCGCGATGGTGTTTTGATCGTTGAGCACGGTTCCGAACACGAGGCATCCAGTCCAGATTTCTCCTCCTGCCTTTCGGATTTCGGATCGGTACCATTCTGCCTTTGTGATTCTGCTCCAATCGTGTGGCGCCGACTTTGCGCGCCCGATTTTTGCGTCCATTTCGGCCGTGAAGCCGCAGATGTTTCCGTAGTAGTATCGCGTGATGCCGGCAATCGTCGAGGTTCCGCCCAGGTCGTAGAGGTATTCGACAAGGAGTGTGGAGACACCTTGCCTGGCGGCGGCGATGGCTGCGGGGGCGCCACCCGTTCCGCCTCCGACGACGGCGACGTCAACTTCCGCCAGCACCGGGAAGGCCAGAGGGGTCGTGATGGCAAAGGAATCGAAACGATGCGGCAAGGTCAGTGGCTTTACCGACGGGTATTGCGCTTGCCTGAAAACGTTTTTGGGTACGGGGACGCTGGGGATGGACTTCTTCGCGATATTGGCGGCAAAAGAGGCGACGTTTTTCGCGAGGTTGAAGGAGAATTCCAGGTCGTCAAAGGCAGGAGCGATGTTTTTAGAGCAATCTGCGCAGTGGCTGAGCAGGATGAGATTGGCGAGGTTTTTAGGTCTTAGCGCGTTCAGGGTTCCCGGGGTGAGGTCGTTTTGGTTGAGCGAGACGATTTGTAATGGGAATCGCGTTGCAAGCCGCGCAGTTTGTTCGACGATGTTATCATCCCATGAATTGTCCCGTACTTTGTTTTCGAGTTCCATAATGGACTTGATATCCAAGGTGTCCATTTTGGTGTCCAGGGTGTATTTCCATACTTGCTGCGATGTTCCGATCGCCCCGTTTCCTCCTGGGATTTGCATGGTCGCATCAACCTTTTCAAACGTTCCTTCGCTTGGTGTTTGGAGTTTTCCTCCTAGTACGTATCGCGTAGCTGTGAGCGTTTGCGGTTTGTATGGCCTGAATTCCACGCCTGCTAGTTTTGCGACAAGTGCGCAATCGGTCGCGTCAATGACGTATTTCGCCTTGACGATCTGGAGTCCTGATTTGTTGGCGAAGACGACTGCGGCGACGTTTCCCATGACATCCTTGAGGACATCGACTGGGATTGATGATGTCACGAATTTGACGTTGTTGTCAAGCAGGAGCGCGTCAAGAACTCGTTTGACCTGGAGTGGGTATGGTGCGAAATCGGTTTCCTTGGCTTGGTCCTTGGCTGCGAGTTCCGGGGTTTGGACGCAGATTTCCGAGAGCAGCATTCTCTTGATGCCGTTAGGCCTCGTCAACTTGAGGAGGAGTTTTTTCGCCTTGATTCCCTTGGCGTTGATCTTGACGGCCTTAGGTCCGTTGAAGCAGACTTCCTCGAATGACGGATTTTGCGCTTTTTGGAGCAGGATCGTGGTATTGTCGTCATTGATGGCATGGAGTTCAAGGGTATCGACAGAGAAATCGGACCGTTGGTAGAAATAGACGATGACGTTGTCAACGGTGGTTTCCTGTTCGAGGGTGATCGTGATGTCCGTATCGTCGTCATATTGGACTGAGCCGACGTCTGCCGCCTTGAGTTGCCTGTTTTTCAGGATTTGGAAATCTTCCGTATCCTTGTGGATTTTGTTTGATGGCTTGTTGGCGGTGTAGTTGAATGGGATGGTCTCTGCGATATGCAGGATCACGGGAGGAGGTTGCGCCATGCTGGCAAGGATTGGGTTCTGAGACTTGAGGTACTTGCGGAGTTCCGTGTATTTGGCGGTGTCGCAAAGGTCGTCTCCCAGGAATGGGCGTGGTGCGACGAGTGCGACGGATGTGCCGGATTTTGCGATCTCCGAAGCGGCGAAAACTGCAGGCGCCGATCCTCCGACTACAAGGACATCAACGGGCTTGATCAGTTCGGGAAGCTGGACGTTCTGGGCGGGGAGAGTGTCCATGGCGCGGATGCCTGCGGCGGTTAGGCATAGAAGTGCGACGGGGAATTTCATAAGCTGTGTCCTGTGTTTCTTTAGAGTTGTGGGATTCGCTTGATCTTGACTTTCGTGATTCTATGGTTCTGCTTGTCCAGGACTGTGATCCTGAAGTCTTGATAATGGAATGTTGCGTTTATCTTTGGGATTGTGCCTGCGATTTTGAGGACGAGTCCCGCGATGGTCTCGAAGCCTTCATTCTCGATTTCGACATCGAATGCGTCTTCGACGACTCGGATTGGCGTGCGTCCGTCGCAAATCATTTCGTCATCCGTTGGCTTGCATGGGTGTTGGTCTTGTTCTCCGAAATCCTGGATTGATCCGACGATTTGCTGCGCCAGGTCTTCGATTGTCGCAAGTCCGATCATGCCGCCGTATTCGTCAATGACGACGGCCATGGGGATGTAGTGTCTTCTCAATTCGGCGATCAGGTGGTTGATTGGTTTTGTTTCAGGTACGAAGAGGACTGATTTATCCACCAGGTTTTTGATAGGTCTGCGCCTGAATGTTTCGACGTCGTCATTGCTGAATGCCGTGACGAGCTGCCTGAGCCCGATGACGCCGATGATATTGTCAACCCTGTCCTTGAAGACCGGGAATCTGGAGAACCCTGTCGCCTGCGTGAGTTTTTCAACTTCATAAGCGGTTGCATTTTCCGGAATGGAGACGATGTCGACGAGTGGCGTCATGGCGTTGGAGACTGGTTTTTCGTCCAATTCGAGGACGATTTGCAGCATGTCCCCTGCTTTTTGAGGTACCATTCCCTGTTCGGCGGCTATTTCCGCGATAGCCTGCAGGTCTTCCTTGGTGATGCTTTTCTGGTCGGGCGTCTGCTGGTCGTTCCCGCCTAGGCCCATGACTTTCTGTGCGACTTTCGAGAGGAACGTGATGGCGTTGGTGATTGGGGTGAGGATTTTGTCGCTGATCACCAATGCCTTGGCTGCTTTTAGCGAAAAAGGCTCGGGGTTTTGCCTGGCGAGCGACTTGGGCAGGATTTCACCGTAGATGAGAATGATTGGCGTGATGATCAGGGCGCTGATCGTTTCCCACCAGGATTGCGGGATGCTCTGGAAATAGGGCTTGAGCAAGTAGTTTTCAATGACAAGCCCTGCGATGGTGACGAGTGCGACATTGACCAGGTTGGTGCCCGTGAGGACCAGCGAGAGGAAATGGTCGAAATTAGTCTTGTAGTCCGCAACGATTTTGGCCCGCTTGTCGTTTTGCTCAACTTTTTCGTTGATGGAGAGTCGATTTGCCGATGTGACTGCGGTTTCTGTTCCCGCGAAGAATGCGACGAGCGCGAGCAGGATGACGATCAGTATAAGATAAATTGTCAGGAGAGGAGTCATGGTCGTGTCTCCTCCTTGGCTTGCTGGTCCTTGACAATGGCGACTTTTTCGATTCTGTTGCCCTTCATTCTGACGACGATGAATTTGTAGCCGTTGAGCTGGAACGTGTCTCCCTTGACGGGGAGCTTGCCCAGCTTTTCCATGATGAAACCGCCGAGGGTATCGGCCTCGTCGCTGTCGATGTCGTTGTCGTTCAGCTCCTCCTTGACCAGCGAGAGGCGTGTCATTCCGTCTGCTGTCCAGGCACCGTTGGCCAGCCTGTTGAGAGCTGTGTTGTCGATGACCTTGGAGGAAAATCTGCCGACGATCTCCTCGAGGATCGACGTGGTCGTCAAAACCCCGAGGGTTTCGCCGAATTCTCCGACGACGACGTTGAACCTCTTGGGCTTGTGCTTCATCGCCTCCAGGACTGCGGCGATTCGTGCGGTCGGAGGAATGAAGTCAATCGGATACACGGGCAGGGGCGTGGTGGAGTTGCCTTTTTCCATGTCTTCCCTGAAATCCGCCAGTGTCTTGTCCTTGTCCTCATGGTTGATCCAAAGCGGGTATTCGACGAATAGAGCGACCCCCCAGATGTCATCCAGGTTTTCATGATAGATCGGAACGAAGTTGAAGGGGCAAGATTTGATTTGCTTGAAAGCCTCGTGGACTGTGATTGAGTCTTCGATGCCGTAGACATGTGTTCTTGGAATCATGATTTCGGATGCCTGGATGTCATTGAGCTTGAGAATCCTCCGCAGGAGTTCCAATGCCGCGTCTGATGTGGTTCCTACTTCGACCGATGCCGACAGGGTGGCGTCGACTTCGGCTTTGGTAAGCATATCCCATTTTTCGTCACGCGGGATTCCCATAAGCAATTGTGTGGCGTTGACGGCGATTTGGAAGATTTTGAGTATTGGCGCGAGGAGTTTTCTGATGAAGTTAAGCGGTTTTGCACAGACTTTTGCGATGACCGGCGAATTTCTGTAGGCTACGGATTTTGGGGTCAGTTCGCCGAAGACCATCAGCATTGGGGTTACGATGACGATGTTGAGGACGATTGCGGTGAGTTCCTCGGTCTTGTTGTCCCCGGTTGCGGGGAAGATTTGAATCAATTGAGTGGCAGCCTTGCCGGTGATGATGGCGCAAAGCAAGGTGAGCAGGTTGTTGACGAAGGTGTTTCCGACCAGGATGGTCGCGATGACCTGCTGTGTGTCCTTGAGCAGCGCAAATACTGTTCTTTCGCCGCTGGTTCCATGTTCGAATCGCTTGACTTGGGATCTGGACAAGGACATCAGGGCGGTTTCTGAACCTGAAAAGAAAGCTGAAAAGCTGAGTAGGACGACAATCCCTATCAAGGGAGGTACAAGTTCTAACATATATCCTGCTGGGTTGAGTGACATATCAAGGCGGAGAAAAAAAGCTTTAAAATCCGAATATAATTGAGGAAATGCAGGTTTCAATAGCACCATGCATTTTATCCTACGATGAAAAACTCTAGGAAATGCAAAACAAGCTAATTGTGGAATCAATCTTGGCTCTATTCTAACTTTGCGTCGTGGGTTGTAAAGAAAAAATATGTAAACATAATGGTTTTAGCTTGCATAATGGAAATTTGCAAGGTAACTTATAAGCTAAGCTGTTTTCTTAAAACGTCTGAATTGGCAACAGAATAGCAAGGAGACACAACCTATGGTGAAGAAAAAGACAGCTACTCCAGCTTTTACGGCTGAGCAGCTCGCCGAGTTCAAGGAGCTGCTACTGCAGGAGCGCTCGAAGATTGAGCGCCGCCTGAAAAGTTCGACGACATCTTTGAGTTCGACTCAGCAAGCCGGCGAAGAGGGACCAGATGTTGGCAGTGACAATTTCATCCGCGATACGGGATTGACATTGATGGGTGAGAATTCGGATATTTTGGCACAGATCAACGATGCATTGAGTCGCATTGCGTCCGGGACGTACGGTATTTGTTTTGATTGTGGTCATGTCATCGGTGCTGGTCGTCTTCGCGTGAGGCCATACGCCCAATTTTGCATTGATTGCAAGAGTGCCCGTGAAGCCAATGATGGTTTTCCTTCCGAGAGTTAATTGTTTTCGCGATGTCTTCGAAGCTGGCGATATTTGTTGGAAATGACCGTGGGGGGTATGTTGGCTTTCCTTTGTGGTTGGGGTTGTCTGTTGCCGTATTGGATCAGTTGACTAAGCTATTGGTTGTGAGCCATGGTGAGGTTGGCTGGTCCATAACTGTTTTGCCAGGTTTGTTTAATCTTGTCCATGTGCGGAATTATGGAGCTGCGTGGGGGATATTTTCGGAGCATACGTGGTTGCTTGGCGTGGTTTCCTTGGTTGCCTACGCGTTGCTGGTCGTATTTTTCCGCAACCTGTGTGATGGCCAGCGTTTTTTGCGGATTGTGTACGGCTTCGTGAGTGGTGGGATATTGGGGAATATGCTGGATCGATTTTTCCGCGGTTCGGTGGTTGATTTCCTTGATTTCCACTGGGGCCCCCATCATTTTCCAGCCTTCAATGTGGCTGACATCTCGATTACCTGTGGTGTGATACTGCTGTTTTTGCATACGCTGTTTGGCTTTGGTAAGCATAAGGAACCCATTTCCGCCGAAGAGGCTGGTGAGTCGTGAACGACTATGGATGCATAGCGATATTGGGACCGACGTGTTGCTGGAAAAGCGAGGCTGCATTGAGGGTCGCAGAGTTGCTTGGAGGCGAGATATTGTCCTGCGATTCCATGCAAATCTATCGGGGATTGCCTATCGGAACGGCTCAGCCGTCAGATACGGACCTTGCCAAGGTTCCCCATCACTTGATTGCTGAATTGGACATTGACGAACCCTATGACGCGAATCGGTTCGTGATTCGTGCGAAGGAGGTTTTGGCGGATATTTGGGGGCGTGGCAAGGTAGGCGTGATGGTTGGCGGGACGGGGTTGTACGCCCGGTCGCTGATCTATGGATTCCAGTTGCTGCCTGCCGATCCTGTGGTTTTTCGCTGCTTGGAGGATGAATTGAGTCGCGACGGCGGGCGCGAGTTGCTGTTGGCTCGTCTGGCGTCGTCATGCGGCGGAATCGAATCGATTCCCGGGGATGTTGTGAGGAATCCGCGGCGCCTGTTGCGTGCCTGCGAGGTGTTGACGCTGACCGGTCGCCCTCCATGGGAATTGCGGAAGCGACTGTCAAGCCCCGATCGTCGCTTCCGCCAGTATTGTCTGATACCGGACTTGGGGATGTTGAAGGAGCGGATACGGTTTCGTACTCGCAAGATGTTGGAGTCCGGCTGGTTGGAGGAGGCTCGCGTTGCCGATGGTCGCGGCCTGCTGTCGACTCCGACTGCCCGTCAGGCATTGGGTTATTCTGATGTTATATCGTACTTGCGATCCGGTGTTGACGACTTGGCTGGTTTGGCGGAGTCATTGTCCAACAAGACAATCCAGTATGCCCGTCGCCAGATCACATGGTTCAAGCATCAGCATCCTGGTTCGGTACAGATAGCGCTTTCTGAGGAATCTGGCGCTGTTGACGTGATCATGTCTCGGATTCGTTCTGATTTAGGCATTGTTTAGTATAGGAATAGGTGGATCGATGGGTATTAAAGAGAAGGTCAGTTTGGCGTCCGAAGCTTCGAAGTTGCTTGGTGCATGCAGTCGCGAGGTCAAGGATTGTGGATTGCGTTCGATTGCTGAGGGATTGCGCGCGAACAGCGCGTCGATCTTGGCTGCGAACGAGCGTGATTTGCGCTTGGCTCGCGAGGCCGATTTGGCGGGACCGATGCTGAAGCGGCTCGTATTTGACGAATCGAAGCTAAACGGGGTGATTGCAGGCGTCGAGAGCTTGATTGCCTTGGACGATCCTGTTGGGAAGATCCTTCGCGGGACGGAGTTGGACAATGGCCTGGAGTTGTACCAGGTGACATGCCCGATCGGTGTGGTGGGCGTGATTTTCGAGGCGCGACCCGATGCATTGGTCCAAATCTCGACCCTGTGCCTGAAGAGCGGGAATGCAGCCGTGCTGAAAGGCGGGAGCGAGGCGCTGCATACCAATCGCGAACTGGCGCGTGTTATCGCGGAGGCGACCAAGGGAACGGGAGTGCCCGAAGGATGGCTCCAATTGCTGGAAACAAGAAGCGACGTGGGGGAAATGCTCAAGTTGGATGGATTGATCGACTTGATCGTGCCGCGAGGCTCAAATGCTTTTGTCAAGTACATCATGGACAATACGAACATCGCGGTGATGGGGCATGCGGACGGGATCTGCCATGTGTACGTTGACGAATCGGCGGATGAAGCGATGGCCGTTGATGTGGTCGTCGATTCGAAGTGCCAGTATGTGTCCGTATGCAATGCTTGCGAGACGTTGCTGGTTCACGCTGGGATCGCGAAGCGTGTGTTGCCGAAGTTGGTTGACGCATTGCGCAAGCGCCAGGTGCGTTTGCTGGGTTGTCCTGTAGCCAGGAGCATCGTGGAGATGGACGAGGCTACGGACGCCGATTGGGACACCGAGTACCTGGACTATGTGCTGTCAATCAAGGTTGTGTCGTCATTGGACGATGCGATCGACCACATCAACCGGCATGGTTCTGGTCATACTGACGTGATTGTGACGTCTGACGAGGCGGCGGCGGAACGCTTTATGGCGTTGGTCGATTCGGCTGACGTGTTCTGGAATTGCAGCAGTCGCTTTGCGGACGGCTTCCGGTTTGGTCTTGGTGCCGAAGTTGGAATCTCGACGAACAAGATACACGCACGCGGTCCCGTTGGCCTTGAGGGATTGGTGATTTACAAGTACCAGCTGAAGGGGCAGGGACATGTGGTTGCCGACTACGCAGAGGGACGTCGCCAATTCACTCATGTTCCGATAGTTCGTTGAGTTGGCCTGGCGCCGCCCCGCTGCCGTTTGCTCAGTAGTTCAGGACCGCCTTAAGCCATGCATCAGCAAAGAGTTGATGTCCTGCGAGCCTTGGGTGAACTCCGTCTGCCGTCCAATGGTCTTGCGGTGCTTTTGCCAGCGCCTTGTCCAGGATTTCCTGGGACGGGATGAAGATCGCGTTGAATTCCTTGGCCAGCTTTTTGACCACATCTTGTCTTTGCTTGATTTCGTCAACCCAGTCGTCGGCGACTGCTCCGAAGACATGCACGTAGGGTTCCAGCAGGACGAACTGGATGTTCGGGAGCGTGTCCTTGGTCCATTGGAGGAGTTCCCTGTAGATGCGTTCGTATCTTGGGACTTCGACTCCGTTTCCGCTGCCTTTTTCATGCCATGTGTCGTTGACCCCGATCATGATGGACAGAATGTCTGGCTTAATCTTCAGTGTATCGATTTTCCATCGCGCATAGAGGTCGACGACTCGGTTTCCTGAGATTGCCTTGTTGACGATGTTCCACTTCCCTGGTTGGTCGCAAAGGAGCCTGGCGGCGACCAGCATTGGATAGCCGGCGCCCAAGCCAGCGCCTGGAGGCAAGGGATTTCCCGATTTGTCACGACCGGCGTCCGTAATGGAATCGCCCTGGAAAAGAATAGTCTTCATAGCTGTTTCCTGTGGTTGATGTGAATAAGACTTGTTTTGCGACGAAACGCAGAACAAGGTAAAATCATCTTCGAAACCGAATTTTCAAGCAGGCATGGCTCCTTAGTCCCGTGTGCTGTCGGTAATCTTTCGAATTGCGGATCCGATTGCGTTGGAATCGAATCCTCTTGACGCGAGGAATCGTGCCAATCGCTGTCGTTTTTTGAAGTCTGGCTCGTCTCGTTTCCGGAGTGTTTTCCACTTGGTTTCGGCCGCTATTACCGCCCTTGTCAGGTCGTTGTCCTCGTCTTCGTTCCAGAGTTCCTTGATCGTATTTTGGACGAGTTGCCTGTCTAGTCCCTTTTGGATCATTTTGAATGCGGCCTTTGTTTGGCCGATGTTTGTTGTTTTTAGGTAGTCGACCATCGCTTCTGCGAAGAGTCGGTCGTTAAGGATATCGAGTCTCAGCAAGTCGGCGATGACCTGTTCGATGTGATCGCGGGAGAATTTCCTGGCATTGATGAGTTTTCGTCTGATTTCGGCGACAGAATGCGGTCTTGTTTCCAGAAGCTTGAGCGCTTTTTCCCTGCAGAGTTCTCGTTGTTCGTCAGGTTGGGTCATTGGGCTGGAAGATGTCTTCGAGTGTTTTGAAGTGGAGCTTGGCGAACGAGGCGAATTGTTCCTTTGGTATGGATTGTGCGAGTTTTCTGCCTGTTTCCAGGACTTTGGGACCGGCTCCCCTTGGAAGTTCTGTTTCGACTTGCTCGCCTAGGCGCTTGAGTCGGCGGATGAATTCGTCTCGTGCGAGGATGGAGGCCGCTGCGACTGCAATGTCGGCTTCAGCCTTGGTCTTCTGGACGAATTCGATTTTCCGCCCTCGTTCTTGGAGTGCTTGTTTGACGGTTGACGTCGATCGTGCGAATTGGTCTGAGATCGCCCTTGGGCAATCGGGGACGAGTTCGAGTAGTTTTTCGAGTGACTTTGCGTGTCCCCAGGCGAGGAGCCTGTTGAGGTTGTTGAAGGAGGCGTAGAGTCGATTGTACGCTTCCGGTCCGATTGCGACGACTGCGTACTTGTTGAAGCATTCTTTTTTGATGATATCCGCCAATTGGCGGATTTTGGCGTCCGAGCCGATCGCTTTTGAGTCTGTGATGCCTGCCTGGAGCAGGTTTCGAGCCGATCGTTCGTCCGTGAAGCAGGCTGCGATGACCAGAGGTCCGAAGAAGTCTCCCTTTCCGCTCTCGTCAATTCCCGCGTGTGGCTGGAACATCTCCGGATTCTCGATTTCGGCCAATTGGTTTTCGTAGCCGAATGTCGCGGTTTTCAGGATTTCCGGTTCAAGGATGAAGAGTACGAAATCCGAGGTTTCATTGCCTTGGACGACAAGTTTTCCGGACGTGTATGAGATGACGTTGGTCTTGCCTTTTTTGGCTCGCCAGAATGTGTATGGCGCGGTGTCGAACATCCAGCCGCGCTCTTCGAGGATGGCGCGAAGCGCCTGGGATTGCTCCGGTGTCAGCGTGCAAACGTAATTGTTGGGGACAGTAGCCATAGTCTCCTTAGAGTCGAGGTTGAATCAAAACAATTTGGAAATATACCTCGCAAACAGATTTTTTGAAATCAACGATTTGAAAAAATGACAACAATCTATAATTTAATTAGTTTCCCGAAAATTAATTAAAATAAAGTATGCAATTTAACGATTTGAGGTAAAGAAGAATGGCGAATGTATATCCATTTGCTTCAGTTTCAGCAGTTGGCGAGAATGCCCCGAAAGTAGCGACTTTGCCGTACGATGTGATGAACCGTTCCGAAGCGGCTGCGATGGCACGCGGGAATGAGTTGAGCTTCCTCCATGTGACGCGCTCCGAGATTGACCTGCCGGCAGATGTGAACCCGTACGATTCCAGTGTGTACGAAAAGGCCCTGGAGAATTGGAAACGATTGAAGGAAACATGCCTGGAGACAGACGATAACGCACGCTTCTACGTCTACTCGCTGGTGATGAATGGACGCCGCCAGACTGGCGTTGTCGCCGCCGCCTCGGTTCAAGATTACAATAGCGGAATCATACGCAAGCATGAGAAGACAAGAAAGGAAAAGGAAGATGACAGGACGCGCCATATCAGCACGCTTCGAGCACAGACCGGCCCCGTATTCCTGACCTATCGCGACTCGAATGCGATCGACGAAATCGTCGAAACGACCATGCAAGGCCAGCCGATGTTCGACTTTACGGCAGAAGACGGGATTCGTCATACGGGCTGGAAGGTTGCCGATGAGCTGACGCTTGCGTTGCAGGGTGCGTTCGCATCGGTTCCATTGCTGTATATTGCTGACGGTCACCACCGTGCGGCCTCGGCATCCCGTACCCATGCGTACCTGGAATCCATGGGTGCGGCCTCCGTTGAATCGCCGCATTTCCTGTCGGTGATCTTCCCTGCCGGCCAATTGAAGATCTTGGCTTACAACCGTGTGGTTTTCGATTTGAATGGCCATGGGGCAGACGAGTTTATGGATTTGGTTCGCGGGGCGTGCAGTTCCGTCTCGGTTGCTGCGGGCGCCGTTCCCGAAGGACCTGGCGAGGCGCGGATGTATTTCAAGGGCTCCTGGTGGAAGCTGACGTTCAAGGAATGCGATGCCTCGACCAGCATCGTCGACCGCCTCGATGTCTCGATCCTGCAGAATTCGATTTTGCGCCCGATACTTGGGGTTGACGATCCGCGCACATCCCAGCGGATTGATTTTGTTGGCGGGATCCGCGGTACTTCAGAGTTGGAGAAACGTGTCGACAGCGGCGAGGCGAAGGTCGCCTTTTCGATGTGTCCCACGTCATTGGATCAGTTGATGGACATTGCCGACGCCAATGAGATCATGCCGCCCAAGTCGACCTGGTTCGAACCTAAACTACGCGACGGTCTGTTTGTCCATGAAATATGATGAAATCAGGAGGGTATTGAAATGAAAATCAAAAATGGTCAGATCTATCTGGAAGACGTGCCTGTGACGGAATTGGCGAAAACCTATGGTACGCCGACATATGTGTACGAGGAAAACAGGATTCGCTGCAATTTCCGCCGCGCCTTGAAGGCATTCCAGAAATACTATCCCAACTTCAGGTTCTTCTACGCCATCAAGGCAAACAACAATCTGGCAATTGCCCATATCCTTCGCCAGGAAGGCGCAGGAATTGACGCCGCTTCAGTCAACGAAATCCTGTTGGCGAAAAAACTTGGCCTGGGTGGAACAGACGTGATGTTTTCAGGCAACTTCCTGTCTGACGACGATATCCGCCAAGGCTTGGAGTCTGGCGTGATCTTCAATCTGGACGATATTTCGACGCTGCCTCGCGTGCTGAAGTTTGGGAAGCCCGAGTTCTTGTCCTTCCGCCTGAATCCCGGCTATGGCCAGTGCGAGGTGGGCGATTTTGTCTGCAATGGCGGACCTGACGCGAAGTTCGGCGTCCATCCGGATCAGATCATGGATGCCTATCGCCTGGCGAAGGAAGCCGGGATTACCAGGTTTGGCGCTCACATGATGCCTGGTTCGTGCGTTCGCGATCCGGAATATTTCCGCTTCATCACGGAATTGCTGATGGATAACATCGGCAAGGTCGGAAAGGAACTGAATATCAATTTCGAGTTCATCGACTTGGGCGGCGGTCTTGGCATCCCGTACAAGCCGGGCGACCATGTGCTCGACATCGACGAAGCGGCAAGGTTGGTTTCCGAAGTTTTCACGGAAAAGATCGCCGAATACGGCTTGCAGCCTCCGCGTCTGATGATGGAACCCGCCAGATACTTTGTCGGAGATGCCGGATATATTGTTGGTACAGTTCATTCGATCAAGGATTCGTACAAGCGTATTATCGGGACTGACGTTTCGATGAACACGCTTGCCCGTCCTGCGATGTATGGCGCATACCACCACATTTACGTCAATGGTCGCGAGGACGAGGAGCGCAAGCCGGTCGGATTGTGCGGCCAGGTCTGCGAAAACACAGACTTCTGGGTGAGGGATCGCCCGTTGCCCGAGAATATCAGCCTGGGTGACTTGATCGTTGTTGAAAATGCAGGTGCGTACGGCTATGCGATGAGCTACCAGTACAATGGTCGCTTGAAGCCTGCGGAAGTAATCGTGAACGGAAACCAGCACTGGCTCGCCCGCGAACGCGAAACCATCGAGGATCTCGTCCGCAATGTGACCGTCCCAGGCCACTTGCTGAAGTGAGTCCTCAAAATGAAGTGGACAAGACCAATTTTCTGACGTGAAAAAATAAATTCCGCATGGTTGCGTTTATTATGTGCCATGCTACTGTAGCATGGTCTTCGAAGCTTCGAAATACATTATTTAATTAACAAGGAGAACTAACAATGAAGAAAATTGCACTGTTACTGCTGCTGGCAACATTTGGAATTGCAATTTGCCAGGAAGCCGCCCCGGAAGCCCCTGCGGCGAAACCCGAAAAGGCCGCCGAAAGGGGAGGCGGAAGACCGGGACGCCCACCACGCCCAGATCGCCAAAATAGACCTGGTAGAGGACAAGGAGGAGAAGGCGGGGGAAGATACCTCGAGCAAATGATCAATCGCTACGAGGAGGTCGCAACGGAAATCATGAAGGAATTTGACAAGAACCAGGACGGAAAACTGGATGAAGCCGAGGAAAAGGCATTCCAGGAAGCCCTTGAGGCGACCCGTCAAAAATTGCAGGTCTACAACCAATACAATCGGATGAAAGTCGTCGATGTCGACAAGGACGGCAAGCTCTCCGATGAAGAAAAGGCGAATGCAGCGCAACGCCTGCGTGAAGCAGGACCACGCGGCGGTCATGGTGGACCCGGACCGAATCAGCGCCCGCCACGCCAAGGACAGCGCGGAGTACAGCAAGGCCAGGGGGGAAACCAGCCGGTGAACCCACCCGCCGAAGCCGAATAATCAGAAAACGTTAGACTGAACCATTAAAACAAATCCCCGATGCCAACATAAGGTGTCGGGGATTTTTTGTGCCGAAAGAAAACGCAAAGCCTTTAGGTACGAGCACCCGGGTGCCCGTACTCAAGCGGTGTCGGACTTCAAGCGGCTGATAATGACGGAATCACAGTCGGACAGGTCGGACGGGTCGGACGTGTCGGACGGGTCGGACGGGTCGGACGTGTCGGACGGGTCGGACGGGTCGGACGGGTCGGACGGGTCGGACGGGTCGGACGGGTCGGACGGGTCGGACGGGTCGGACAGGTCGGACAGGTCGGACAGGTCGGACAGGTCGGACAGGTCGGACGGGTCGGACAGGTCGGACAGGTCGGACAGGTCGGACAGGTCGGAGGGGGCACCTTGGGTGGTATGGGGTCACCTTGGATGGTGTCGGTTTTCTGGGCAAGCAAGAATTCCTCAAAAGCCTATTCAGGGGGCATGTCGCATGGCATTTGAGTACGAAAGTGTGAAAAAACCGGGGTGTTTTTTCTTGCGGAATCAACGGAGTTCTGGGACTGGGACCTATGAGACGAACGGGACGAATGCGACCCATGGGACTGGGAGTTGGGACTGGGAGTTGGGACTGGGAGTTGGGACTGGGACTATGGGACCTGACATTGGTTTTTGTAGGTCTTGCGTTTCTTGGACTGGGACTTGTCGGACAGATCATTCATCATTCATCATTCATAATTAATGTGACTGGCACCCCGGGTGCTCGTTCCTGATGTTGTAGGGCAAAAAAAGCCCCGCCAGGAGCTGGTTGGCTGACTGGCGGGGAAGGGAAGAGGGTTGACGGTCTCAGATTAGAATTGATGGAGGAATCTGATGTCGTTATCGTAGAGGAGCCTGAGGTCGTTGATGGAGTAGCGAATCATGGCGAGTCGTTCGATGCCCAGTCCAAAGGCGAAGCCAGAGACTTCTTCGGGGTCGTATCCGACGTTTTCGAACACGGCTGGATTGACGATTCCTGCGCCGCCGATTTCAAGCCATCCGGATCCCTTGCAGATTCGGCAGCCCTCGCCGCCGCAAATGAAGCAGGAGGCGTCGGCTTCGACCGAAGGTTCGGTAAACGGGAAGTGGTGTGGACGGAAACGGATTTTGGTCTTGTCTCCAAACATTTCCCTTGCGAACGTTGCGAGAACTCCCTTGAGGTCGGCGAGCGAGACGTCTTTGTCCACGTAGAGTCCTTCGATTTGGTGGAACGACATGCCGTGGGTTGCGTCCGGGGTGTCCCTTCTGTAGCAGCGTCCCGGGCAGATGATCCTGACGGGTGGTTTTTGAGCCATCATCGTTCTGATTTGGACGTCTGAGGTTTGGGATCTGAGCAGCAGCGTGTTTCGGTCGAGATAGTCGTCGCCCCTTTCGAGATTAAAGTAGAAGTTGTCTTCAGGCGATCTTGACGGGTGGTCCAGTGGCGCGTTGAGTGCGTCGAAGTTATTCCAGACCGTATCGATATCCGGTCCGTCCGCGACGATGAACCCCATTCTTCTGAAGATGGCGACTGCTGCGTCCATCACATGGGATACTGGGTGTTTGTGTCCCACTTTGGGTTTTCGTCCTGGGAGCGAGAGGTCGAGTGCGTCTTGGACTTCCTTTTGCTCCTTGATTTTCAGCGCCTGCTCGTCAAGTGCCTTTTGGATCGCTTGCTTTGCCGCATTCATCATTTTGCCTACGGCAGGCTTGTCCTGGTTGGGGACTGAACCCATTTGCGACATCAGTGCGGTCAGCGCTCCTTTTCGTCCAATGAATTTAGCCTTGGCGGATTCGAAACCTTGTTCGTCCTGGATTTCCTGGATTTCTGCGAGTGCTTGTTCCTGGGTTTTGAGGATGAGTTGTTCGAGTTCGGTCATAGTTACGTGTTCCGTTGTTCGAGGTTATGATTTGCCACGAATGTGATTGGTTCTTTTGAGATTGGGTGCAGGACTGTTAGCTTTTTGTGTTGGAGTGCGATTGCATTGTCCTTGAACGGAGTTGTCGCCCCGTATTTTTCATCTCCGAGTATCGGGCATCCGATGTATGCGAGTTGCGCTCTGATTTGGTGATACCTTCCTGTTTCCAGGTTGATTTCGAGCAGTGTAGTATTGCCTAGTGTTTTGATGACCTTGAATTGGAGAATTGCGATCTTGGCGTCTTGTGTGCCATGCGTTACGATTTTCGCCTTGAAGTCATCGTGTAGAATCCAGTTTTGAAGTGTTTGCTGATTGTTTTTTGGGCATCCCTGTACGATTGCGTGGTATATTTTCTGGCAGTTTCCGTCTCTGATCTGCTGGTTCATCCTGGCAAGCGCCTTTGACGTCCTGGCGAAGAGGACGAGTCCTGCGACTTGCCTGTCAATCCTGTGGACGGCTTCGAGGAAGACGTTTCCAGGCTTGCCGAAAGTCGTCTTGATATAGTTTTTTGCTTGTTCTTCAAGTGACGGAAGGCTGGTTCCCGATGGTTGAGTCAGGAGTCCGTGTGGCTTTTCGACCACCATGAGGTGGTTGTCTAGGTAGACGATATCCATTTCCAAGGGTTAGACGTCTTCGACGAAGACCTTGTGGAGGGCACGTTGCGCTTTTTCGAAGTTTTCCCTGTCAATGATGAACTGCATGTTGACCTGCCTTGTTGACTGGACAAGGGCGAGTACGTTGATATTGGCCTCATGGAGTGCGGTTGCGGCCTTGGACAGGAAGCCCGGAATGCTCATGTTGGTTCCGATGACGGCAACTAGGGCGACATCCATGCACCTGATCGTGGCATTGGGGAGCTTCTGCTTGATCAGTTCCAGGCATTCGGGGAGACGCCTGTTTTTCTGCGGGACGAAAATGGTGATGGTGTTGGCATTGGTCGTCTTGGCGACGTAGGAGATGTCGGTCATGTCCATCGCCTGCATCAACTGGTAGTCGTAGCCGGCTTTCCCGACCATTTCCGGGTCGAGGATCTCGATGGCTTCCACGTCCTTTCGTCCACAGATCATTTCGACGTGCGGGACGGGCGAGACATAGTCCCGTGAGATGACCGTTCCCGTGTGCTCCGGATCGAAGGCGTTTTTGACTCGGATTGGGATGCCTTGGAACTCCATTTCCTTCGCCGCCTTCGAGTGGATCGCCTCCATGTCCAGGTCGGAGAGCTGGTCTGCAATGTCGAAGTTTGTGTGTCCGATGACTTTGACCTTGTCTTCCCCGATGATTTTCGGGTCTCCTGTGCAGAGGTGGAATTCCTTGTGGATGATTCCTTCCTTTGCCTGGGTGAGGCAGGCGATCTTTGAGAATGTGATTTCCGAGTATCCGCGGTCGAAGCGGGTCATGATCCCTTCGTTGAACTTGACATATCCCGTAACGATAGGCATTGCAGTCGCGAAGTCGATATTTTCGAAGCCTCTTATGATGGCCTCTTCAAAAGTCGGCAAGTCGTCATGCATCCATCCTGTCAGGTCAACGAATACAGCGTTGATGCCGTTCTTTTTGAGGATCAGCGTTGAGTTGTAAGCCGAGTGCGCCTCCCCGACCGCTGCGAGAAGTTCCCGTGTTGGCGGGAGGTATTCCTTAAGGTTGAAGTGCCCGTATGTCCTGAGTCTTTTGAGGTCGTTTAGGCAATCCCTAATTCCGTCGAGCCTGCCATTGATGAAATTATCCGCGGCTTCGATGTCGAGTCCGATGTCTTGGAATGTCCTGTTGAGTTCAAGCATTTTCGCCCGGACTTCCTCGAGGGCGGCTTTCCATGAATCGTCGCCGATCGCGAATTTGCCGTAGACTCCAGGTTCTCCAGTTTTCTTGTTTTCGAGAAGGAGGTTTGTGACTCCGCCGTAAGCCGAGACGATGAAGATTCGGTTGTACAGTTGGTCAGGTGTGCGTTTGCCCCTGATGACGTTTTTGAGGACTTCCCCGAAGCGAGTCATCGAGGTTCCGCCAATTTTCTCCACGGTATGATTCATAGTCATTGCGCCTCCGTTCTATGTATGCTTGCCTGGTTGACCGGCACGGTGTTGCGGGTCGCTTCCAGGCAATAAAGACAAAATAAATAATGTACTTGCGATGGTTCTTAAATCAAGTTTTGTGATTGATGTAAATTATGTTGCGAAGGTGTGGGATGAGCTTGAAAATCATGTTGTCGGTGCTAAATTAAACAAACGTTTATTAAAATACGGAAATAAAGTGTTTTTAATTGCTCGAATAATTTGATCTGGTCTTGACTCCACTTGTTTTCGAACTTGTGGATTGCGAGGATAGATGACACAGGATTCTTCAGAAACGGTGTTGAATGCAGAGGTGGTTGTTTTGAACAAGCACGGGCTGCATTTGAGTTGCGCGAGCCGCCTCGCTCGATTGGCGAGCGGCTTTTCGTGCTCGCTTAGTTTGTCAAACGGGAAGCGAGTTGCCGATGCGAAGAGCATGTTAGGGTTGGTGACTTTGGCTGCGAGTTCCGGCAGTCGTCTGAAGGTGTCCGCGAAAGGCGTGGATGCCGAGGATGCGCTGTCGGCTATAGTGGCGTATTTTTCTGATTATTGCGGTGAGAGTTGTGGGCACTGATGAGTTGTCAATGAAAGCTTCATTTCGCGGGACCGGGGTATCTTCAGGTCTTGTCGTTGGTCATACGTTTCGAGTTGACCGGATTGGCTTTTCGATGCCTGACCGCAAGATTAAGCGCGAGGACATTCCTGCTGAGATGGAACGGCTCCATCGTGCGGTAGAGCTGTCCAAGTCACAGATTCGCGATGCGAGCGAGAATTTGAAGGAGGCGCTCGGTCCCTCACAGACGGATCTGTTTGAAGGATACATTCTTTTGATTGGCGATCCTGCTTTGACCGACCTCGTTCGCCGAACCATGGAGCGCGAATTGATTGGCGTGGAGAAGGCATTTTCTTCCGCGATTGATTCCTTTGCCAACGAAATGGCTCAGTTGAAGGACGAGTACATGCGAGAGCGTGCGGCGGACCTGAGGGATTTGGGCGAGAGGGTATGCAGGAATCTCTTGGGAGTTGAAGTTGACATACCGTTGCTGCCGACTAATTCAAACGGCTGTGACCAGTGGATTGTGATTACGGACGATTTGCCTCCGAGCGTTGCCGCCCGGATGGACTCGAAACGCGTAGCGGCATTTTTGATGAGCGGCGGAAGCCGTACGAGCCATACGGCGATTTTGGCCCGTGCCCTTGGGATTCCCGCAATTGTCGCGGTGGAGAAGCGCTTTTTGGACGTTGTCGAGGACGGGACCTTGGTTGCCTTGGATGGCGGCACCGGCGAGGTATTCGTCGAACCCAACTCGGAGGTCATTTCGGAATTCGACCGTCGTCGTGCGGCCGCCGCCGTATTGTTTGACCATTATTTGGCTGAGAGCAAGCATCCTGTCGAGACGTTGGACGGGTATCAGGCTTGCCTTGTTGCGAACGTCGAGTTGCCTAGCGAGGCATTGACTGTCGCCCAGAAGCACAATGTTGGCATCGGCTTGTTCAGGACGGAGTTTTTGTTCATCAACGGGATGAGCCTTTTCAACGAGGAAGACCAGTTCAATGCGTACCGTAGCACGGTTGAGGCCGTGAAGCCGTATTCGGTGATTTTCCGTACGTTGGACATTGGCGGAGACAAGTTTCTGTCGCAATTGAAGATGCCCCATGAACTGAATCCCTTCATGGGGATGCGTGCGATACGTTTTTCGCTGAGTCGCCCTGACATTTTCAAGATTCAGTTGCGTGCGATATTGCGTGCTAGCGCGTACGGCAAGGTTCGCATCATGTTCCCGATGATCAGCACATTGGAGGAACTGGAGAGTGCAATCGGGATCTTGGAGGAAGTGAAGGACGATCTGCGTCGTGACGGAATTCCCTTCAACGAGCGTCTTGACGTTGGTTGCATGATTGAGGTTCCTGCGGCTGCATTGATGGCCGAGCAATTGATGCGCCACCTGACGTTTTTCAGTTTGGGCACGAATGACTTGGTTCAGTATTCGCTTGCCGTTGACCGCTCGAATCCCCGGATCAGCTATTTGTACCAGCCTGCGCATCCATCGATTATTCGAATGATGCGTGACGTTGTGAAAGTAGCCATTGAGCATGGGAAGTGGGTCAGCATTTGCGGTGAGATGGCTGGTGATTGCCTGTATACTCCGTTGATTTTGGGGTTGGGAATCCAGGAATTGAGCATGAGTCCTGTAGCGTTGCCGTCCGTGAGCATGGTTATCCGGCGGATTCGCATGCATCAGGCTGAGGACTTGGTTGACTATGCTTTGCAGTGCGGGAGTGCCAGGGAAGTTCAAGACGAATGCAAGAGGTTCCTGCGCGCACACTGCCCCGAGCTGGTCATTGGTTGACCTGTCAACGTAGCGCAAAAAATGAAGCGTGGCAAGGATCGTTGGTTGTCGTCCTTGCCACACATTGCGTTTGGGGGTATTGGGGAGTATTATTCTGGCGGGTTGCCGCAATCGGGCACGTCGATGGGCTGTCCATTTTGCAGTGCGGATTGGTGTGCGAGGAGTCCTGGGATGGTCCAGCGGGCCGCCAGCCATGCGTTGACGGGTGGAAGCTTGCCGAAGAATGTGGCCGTGCAGAAGTCGTCGACCAGAAGTTGATGTGATGCCATGTGCCCGTTGACCGTATGGTTTTTCTTGAAGCATTCCGGGATGCGCTCGTATTCCTTGTCCTGGATTGGCGCGATGGAGTTCCATTGCCAGGTATGGTTTGCGACTTTGCTCTTGAAGTCGGGATCATTCTTGTGAGCGGTCATTTCCACGGGATTGACTTGGTCGGAGACGTCCGTGAATATGACTCCTGTATTAGTATGTTCTGTAAGGCAGTGCTGGGCGTTGTTGAACTGGTATCCCGCCTTGGTTCCGTAGAAGGATGAAACGTAGGAGGAGGGGGCCTTGTAGCCGATTCGCCTGCATTCGTTGATTCGGGCCGTGCCGCCATTGGCGAGTTTCATCAGGGAATAGGAGTTCGAGAAGGTATTGTCCCAGAGGTTGACTCCCTTGCGGAAGAGTCCGTCTTCCTCGGAATCCTCATATCCGAATGCGACGACCCTGGTGCAGTATGAGTCTGCGGCCGCAAGGAGCATGGCGGTCGAATGAGTCGGATAGAAGAATGGCGGTACGCCTGCGGTTTTCTTGTCTGCGCGGAAGGCGTCCGAGAAGTGCATGATGTCATGATGGTATTGCGCTTCGCCGTAGACGAATTTCCCGAAAGTTCCCTTTTGGAAGTTGAACCTGCAGAACATTGAGCTTGGGTAGTAGTAGCAGGTTTCTCCCATCATGTAGGTAAGCCCGGTGCGATTGACGATTTCGACGATTTGCTGGCATTCGTGGACTTCTGACGCCATGGGTACTGCTGAATAGACGTGTTTCCCCGCCTCGAGCGCCTTGATGGCCAAGGGGCCGTGGAGATGGCGTTCCGCGAAGATGGCGACGGAGTCGATCTCAGGTGACGCCAAGGCGTCCTCGAAGGTGTCTATGATCGGGACTTCGTATTTCTTGGAGTAGGTTGCAGCACGCTCTCGGATGAGATCGCAGACATAGACCTTTTCGACGAGTGGATGGATCTTGAAGAGGGTGATGAAGCTGCTGGCGAAGCTTCCGCAACCGATGATGGCGAGGTTGAGTTTTTTTGCCATGGGAGAATTCCGGTTTTTGTGAGGTTTCAAATGGGTTGTTGACTTCCTTTGGGCGTTGCCCTTATAATTAAAGATAGTATAGGAAGACAAAATGTCATTAAAAGTTATGATAAAAGAGTTGATTTTATTGGCAATGTGGGGTATTTTTGTTGTGGATTTCGGGAATTTATAGAAAAAAACGAGAAAAAGTGAGGAATATGGCAAAATAATTGTCTAAAGGCTTGCTATTTTCGGAAAAGGGTGGGTATATTATTTTGTTTTACAGTTTAAAGATAGTACGAAAATAATTTAGCAAATAGTATCATAACGCAGGAAACCCCTAGCAAGAAGGAAGAGTTATGAAGGAAATGAGAAGTGTATTTGGGAAAACCATCCGTTGTGCCGTTGTCGTGATTGCCCTCCTGATGGTTGAGACCCGTGCTTACGAGGAACAGTTTGACCTGAATGCCTTGATTGTTCGGACCGAGCTGTACATTTGGAATCGAATCAGCGACATACTTGACATTGTACGCGGCGGTATTGCAGGCGGACCAGGCATTGGCGCTGAAATTGCATTGACTGACTATGCGAAGTTGGGTGCGTATGCCACCTTTGAACGCGGCGTTGACTTCCCGCACTTCATCCCGCCACTGTGGCTTATTGACTACTATGCGAGAAGAACCCCAATCTTCAATCTCCACGAAGGTTACTATGCGACGGCGAGCTTCGGACCCTGGCGTGCCGAATTGGAAGGCGCAACCGACAAGCAGTACTTCCCGCGTGGCGACAAGAACGCAACGACGATGTGGCGTGACAAAACGTCCAAGTGGGATATCCGTGCCCAGTTGGATCTGTTCCTGGTTCACGGATACGTCTCGATTCGCACTCTGGAAGTGGCGGATTTCTTCGCGGGTATCGTAGCATTGGATCCCAAGAAGGACGATCAGCACGCGGATGACGAGGAACTGGCGCGTCGCCTCCCCGCCGATCAATTCGGTCGTGGCGTCTGCAATATCGCCTTTGGTGTTTTGGAAATTCCCTTGAACGTGATTCGCTTGACGGATGAAGAAGGCGACTTGGCCGGCATCAGCAAGGGCGTGGGGCTTGGCGTCTGGCGTTTCCTCTGCCGCGAAGTCGTTGGTGTTGTTGAATTGGTGACCTTCCCGTTTGGGTGGGCGCCAATCATCGAACCCGAATATGTGATTCAAAAGAAGCAAGGTCCGGTTTGGAAGATCAACCGTCCTGCTTTCCACAAGAACTATTGATGCGAACCTCCGCCTCTTCACGTGAATCGGTCGAAGAGGTTGAGTTTTCGTGTAAGATCGAGTCATCCCGCACTTGTAGGAAAGGATCAAGTGCGGGATGTTTTGTATATGGATTTATAGGGTAAGGAATAAGCGAGGTCAGAGCAGATGAAGAGCGTTCTTGAGATGTTGGGCGAATTGATGGCATGTCGCGCGATTACGTCTGAGGTGGCGAATGTGAATAGCGCAGTGGCGGTGATGCGCAAGTATGCGGAGGAGGCAGGGCTGTTTGTTTCCGAGGAGGATTTCGATGGTCGAAAGGCACTGTATGTGTCCACCGAACCGGGGAAGGTTGCGGATTATTTGCTGAATGCCCATTTGGACGTGGTTGTCGCACCAGACGATTCCATGTTTGTTCCTCGCGTTGAAGGCGACAAGATCTATGGTCGCGGTGTCCATGACGACCAGGGACAGGCAATATGCGCGTTGCGTGTGATGGCGAACCTCCGTGGCAAGGCAAGCGTGGGGACAATCTTCTCAACTGACGAGGAGCACGGCGGACATACGACGGGCGGAATGGTCGCCCGTGGATACGTTGGCCGAAAGGTCGGATTGGTCCTGGATGGACCAAGTTGCTCGATTGCGATTGCACAAAAGGGAATCATTACGTTGCACTTGAAGGCGTATGGCACAGCGGGACATTCCTCGGTACCTTGGTGCTTCGACAATGCACTGGATAAGTTGATTGACGGTTATCTGAAGTTTCGCGCAGTATGGCCAACGGTGACCGCCGAGGATAGCTGGCAAAATACGATGCAGGCGACCGTGGCGCGGGCGGGAGATCCAAGATCCTCAAACCAAATCCCGGACGAGGCGGAAATGACCCTCAATATCCGCTATGTAAATGAGGAAGACTACGATGTGATCTTGGCGCAAGCGAAGGAATTGACAGGACTGGAAGTGAAGGCTTCAGCACACAAGTGCCGCCCGGTCTATACCGACGAAAAGGATCCGATGATCCAAAGGCTGATGGCCGAGATAGGACGTGAGTATCCTGATCGCAAGATTGGCACTAGCAAGATGCACGGTGCCACCGATGCCCGCCATATGATGGGCATCGGTATCCCCATAGGCATTATCGGTTTGCCAGGCGACGGCGCCCATGCTCGTGACGAATGGATGAGCATTTCCGGGTTTGAGAAATACGAACGCTTGCTGACTAGATATTGCGCCGAATGCTGAATGCTGAATGCTGAATGCTGAATGCTGAATGCTGAATGCTGAATGCTGGGAAATACGTTTGTCCGGTTTGGTATTCACGAGGCATGTCACATGGCTTTTGAGCACGAAAGCGTTAAATAATTCTCGAGAAACCATTGTCTTTTCGTCAAGAGAAAGCTGTCGTTGTCTTTCCTTCAAAACACGGCAAAATCAACGCTGGATTTTAGCTTTGCGTTGTTTCGTATTCACGGGGCATGTCACATGGCTTTTTAGTACGAAACCGATGATTTTTTGCTTTGATTCAGTGTTGGGTTTTCGGTGGAAAAGGTCCAGTCCCATAACCTCCAATCCCGCAAAACCCAACGTCAATGTCCCATAGTCTCAGTCCCATGTCCCAGTCCCATAGGTCTCATTCGTCTTATTCGTCCCATAGGTCCCAGTCCCAAATCCTCCAATGCCGAACCTGAGATGCATGTCACATGGCTTTTTAGTACGAAAGCGTGAAAAAAATCTCGAGAAACCATTGTCTTTTCGTCAAGAGAAAGCTGTC
>JAGVUR010000121.1 GCA_019136135.1 Verrucomicrobiota bacterium | reverse complement strand
CCGGCGGGGAGGGAAAAACGACAAAAAGCGAAAAGCCAAGCCTTCATGCAAACTGAAGGTTGTTTCTTGCGCCCCAATTCATGCCCAAAACTCAACTGCTTTTTTTAGGTTTATCAAAATTGGTCGTACTTTGGTGGTAGTAGAGAGTGTGCACAATTTTCTGTAAATTAGCCATTGCAATCTCCAGGTGGGATGGGCTAGCCTCCGCTCTGCTTGCCGAACTCGATGACAAGTAGTTTTCCGAAAAGAAGGCCTACATCGGATTCTTTACGTTGACGCAACGGGAATTTACAGAAAAAAGTTTACGTAGCCTGGAGTGTTCTCCTTTATAGAGAAACTCGAGTAGTGGATCGCACTGTACTCCATGTAGCATAGTAATCTTGCCACATATGCGCAAGCGTTCCAAGTGTTTTCAAGGCTACTTCATATTCTTTTTTTGTAATATCTTTAATCGCTAATTTATTATTCCATAGTTCATACTGATTATCCAATACTTTTGAATACAATTCAAGGTTCGCTCCCGTTTCTTCTTCCTTAGGATCGCGTCTAGTCCATTTACCTTTCTGTGGACTGTAATACCTATAATAATAGTATATTAGACCAGACTCTACATCATTGGCGTCGGAGACGTAGAACTCCTGCCCATTGCGCAGCAGCGGCACGTCCAGCCCGGCGGGCTGCCAGACGTATGTGCTGACGAGGGCGTTGTTTGACAGCGCATCGTATTCCGCAATCTGCTTGAAGCCGTCTTAGGCGTAGAGGGAGCACTTCATCAGAACATTGTCCTGATTTACTATACCTTGCTTATCGAACCTGCCCCCATGTAGTCGTAGCGGAACTCCAGGCGGGTTGTCCCCTTCGTGGCGGAGGCGAGGCGGTCCTCGCCGTTCCAGAGCTGCGTCCAGCCGATGGCGTCGGCGTCGGGGCGGCTCTCGGACTTCAGGCGGCCGCCGCAGCTGTCGCTGCAGGACGGCAGGCAGACCAGCAGGAACGCCGGGAGGAGGACAGCAAGGCGGATGGCAAGGCTTGAACGGCTGTTTTTCGTTGCGGACATTTGGACGCTCCTTCCTGGAGACCTAAAAAAAGGCTTGTGGCCAGGTGTGGGAAGCCGCAATGCCGTTAAAATCGGTCGCTTGAGTGTACTTTATATGCGGTTTACGTCATTTGAAATGTCATTTCCCCAAAAAATCGCAAACGAAATCGTTTTTCCCATTGCGCCAACTGTTTTTTAGGGGGATGGCTCTGAAAAAAAATTTTTTGAAAAGCAAAATTTCCACTTGCAATTACATATTCCTAATCCATTGTAATTACATTTTGGGGTATAAGGTACATTGTTTTTCCATAACTTTACAACGAGGTTCAAGCAATGAAAAAGGGATTTCACAGGATTATTTGCCGATTATTCACCATCGCAGTCGTTGGTTTTTTCCTCATGAACACGGGTTTAAACGCCCAAGAGAAGCCAGCATGGAGGCCATTCAGGATTTGCGTGATGGATTTCTCGACGGCTGATACGGAAGGCGGCAAGCGTTTTTTAAACCACCTGAACCAGCCGATCGAGTTGCCTGCACAGGCTTCCATCGCCACAACGGATCCGTCCCTTCAGGCTTTGCAAGGAATGATCACCGCCTGGGAGGCAGCCAAAAACGCCGATGAAAAACGCGCTTCAACCAAAAAATTCTACGAGGGGATTGTCAAGGGGCAGGCGCGTCCCGCGATTATCGGCGCCGATTATCTGGCCGGGTATCTTGGGAAGCACAATGACGTATTCCTCTTGCAGGAAAGGGATCTGATCAAGGCCGCGATGGCAAAACTGAAGGAGGATCCAGATTTTCCAACGAACTTCATGTTGAATTTGGCAAAGGCGACAGGTGCGACCCATCTGATTTACGCAACGGTCTCCGATATCCGTTCAAGGGAAAACACCTTCAAGGGATATGGTTTGGAGACGAAGACGACCAACTATGACCTGGACGTGATTGTCAAGCTAGTTGACTTGGTTGCCCAATGCACGGTTTACTCAAACGTCTATACAGCAGGCTATCGCGAGCAGCGACCGATCAGCAATGTCCAATTTGACAACAACATCTTCCAAAACTTGATGACTTCGGCTCTTGAGCAAGCTGCAGACGAACTCTACGAATTGTGCAAGCCCGGTGCACAGAACAAGATTTCCGTTACGCCATTGCCGTAAAATCACCATACCGAATCCCAGTCAACCAACACAAACAACGGGGGTTTTCAATGAACATACGTCACGCCTTCATACTTCTTTTAATCGCAGCAGCCACAATAGTATCCGCCGAAACGAAGCTCGCCATCGCGGAACCTATTGCCACGGGCGGCCTGAAACCCGAGGAGGTCAATGCCTTCTGGGGCATCCTGGAATCATCGATCAAATCCGAGGAGTACACCGTTGTTTCCCGTGCGGCGCTCAAGCAGATGATGACCGAAATCGGACTCGCTACAACCTCGGACCTGCTAAACCTCAACTCAAGGCAAAAAGCCAAGCTGGGGCAAGTCGAAGGAGTCAACCTATTGCTGGTCTCGGAAGTCGGAACATTCGGCACACGAGTCACATGCACCATGCGTCTTGTCAACGCTTCAACCGGTGAAATCGACAAGGACAAGGCGGTCAACCTCAGATGCAAGGACCTGGATGATTTGGCAGACAAGATCGACGTCATACTGGAAAGAATGCTTTCCACGGACAAGCCTGAAAAACCCCTCGCCGCCTTGCTCAAGCCAATCGTCAAGGACGCCAAGGCGCCGGCAACCCTCGCGGATGACCTTCACCTTCTCTTTGAACCGATATTGATTTCGACCGGTTATCCAATCCAAAACATGCAGAATGTAACCAAGATCCTGAAGGAACAAGGCTTGGGCGATTTGGACTCATTGGAGCCGAAGCAATTCAAGCGCGTCGGGGAAATCCTTGAAGTCCAGGCATTGCTTCAAGTCATCGTCACCCAATGCGAAGTCCTGGTCCAAGACTACCTGGTGGAAGAAACGGGCAACATGGCCAGGGTCACTGCCGGCAGCCTCACTGCCATGCTTCGGGTCATTGACACGTCCACCGGCAATGTCACCGCCTCAATCCCCGCAATGGCTAACGTAAGTTCCAGACAAATGGATCGTCAAATGACACGCGGTTGGACCGCTGACGACTACAGGAAGTATATGCTGGTCATAGCAATCCAAGACTACTTCATGCCTGCCCTCGCTGAAATCAAGCCCTTTGCAAAATAACCAAGTTACACAAAATGTGTTCCACCGTGTCTCCTCGACTTGTCATCACAAACCTAGTTCTTGCCTGCGCAATGTTGCTGTCGGGCTGTGCTTCGTTAACCAACTCGCATACCCAAAAGCAACCGATGATGAACTCTTACCTCCAAGGCAATTTGGCAGGCGCCTTGGCGGAAGCCGAAAAACGCGTCAAGAAATCTCCCGAACGTGACTTGATTGTCTGGCGCCTGGAAGCCGGAAGCCTCGCCTTCGCGCAGGCCGACTATGGTCGGGCGCTCGACCACTTCCGGGCAACAGATGATTTGATTGCCGACTTTGACGAACGAGCCATAATCAGCCTGCGCGACATGAGCGCCGAAACAACCGTTGCAATCTCGAACCCAACCGCAATGCCATACCGGGGACTTTGCCGAGACAGGGTCGCACTCTCAATCTACAAGTCGCTAGCATACTTGGGACAGGGAAATGAAGAAGCTTTTAGGGCCCAGCTCAGAAGACTGAGGCAAGACCAAAAGGATATCCTTGAAAACTATAAGAAATTCCTCGAAGCAGACAACAAGCAATTGGAAGAACAATACAAAAATCGACAGGATGTTGGAAATACAGTCAAAAACCTAACCACGGCAGATAACTTGGCGACTCGCCCGGAAAACCAGGAGTTCGCCGCAGGATGGAGGGCTTCCAAGATCCTTTCCCCGCACGGATACGGGGATTTCCTCAATCCAGCCGCTTTATTCCTCTCCGCGCTCGGCAATATCAGGGATGAAAACTACGACAATGCACGGATTGACATCAAGTCCATCCTGGATGCTCGCCCCGCGCATCCACTTTTTAGACGGTATTTTACCACGTTGCTGAAAGCGGCGGGGCGTGACATTCCCGCCGAATTCGCTGATGCGAAGCCCTTTGATTTTCCATTGGACCGGGATTGCGTCTATGTTCTCGTGGCGAATGGCCGATCCGCCGCGCTTCAACAGGCTGCAATCCACTTTCCCTTCGCATTTGCCCTTCCACACTGTGTGACCTACGCCCCTACCTTTACATCATACGTGGCAACAGCAGGCGGACAAGCCTATGAAGCGCCTGTGATCTCTGACATGGACGGAATACTAGGACAGGAATTCACCATGAGATTCCCCCAGACCTTGCGCAGGGCCCTGACGGGGGCAATGATCAAGGATACCGCTTTCTTCGCAAGCCTTGGCTACTTGGGCGGTCGCACCAACCGTGGCGATGACCATCTAGGCAAGGCATTGATACGGTTGGGCATTGTGGCGGCGGGGGCGGCATACCGGCAAGCGATGAATGTGGCGGACACCCGCTCCTGGGAAACCTTGCCCAAGGACTATCGCCTGACCCAGTTCCCAATGCCTCAGGATAGGAAAGTCACCATTGCACTCAGCGGTGCAGCCAGCTCATCCTCCAACCTCGACATTCCGCCCCAGGCGAAATCAGCCATCATCTTCGTCAATGCGCCTTCCGCGCAAGCGATACAAATTCAGATCTTCCCGCTGACAACGAGGTAAAATCAACTAAACATGTTTCAATCATAACCTTGCAATCACAAGAGGAAACCAAATGAAAACAAATTCACTCTACTTGCTGTTGCTGGCACTTCTTTTCGCCGGCTGCTCGTCCACCAAGATCATTGATCCGGAAACCACCAGGCACGGAATGCGCCAAACTCGATCCGTATCATCGGAAGAAATCAGAATCGTCGCCGAAGATGCCGTCAAGGAAGCGCAGGCAAACAAAAAATTCCAGGAGTTTATGACGGCCTACAAGGTGGAAATGAAAAACCCAAACGCAATCCCAGTCCTCAAATTGGACAGGGTCATCAACGACACTGACGATCCAGACCTCAATATCACCGAATTGACCGACATCATCAACACCGCTTGGCTCAACGCAAACATCGTCAATATCACCATGGCCGAAGGATCCGGAAAAACAGGAAGCATAGCCGCCTCAAGAGCGGTCCAGGACGACGTTAATTTCGACCAGACCACAACCGCAACAGAAGGGACACTGATCGCGGCGCGGCTGGTACTTCGCCCAAAAATCATCTCAAACCAAATCCGCGATGGAAGAACCAAGTCCGTCACCCGTACATTTGTCCTTGAAATGGCAGACATCAAGACTGGACTGATCATGTGGAAGTACACAAGACAGCTTGGCTTCCTTAAAAAGAAAGGAATCCTAGGATTATAACCATTTTGCTGCCTTGCATATTTTGTAACCGTTCACGGCCTTCGTTTCTGACCGAACCGCCATCCGTGGGCGGAAACGGCCAGGAGTTGGTTCGAGCCAACTCGAAAACATCACTACTATAGCTGTGGTAGGG
>JAGVUR010000009.1 GCA_019136135.1 Verrucomicrobiota bacterium | reverse complement strand
GTCGGACGGGTCGGACGGGTCGGACGGGTCGGACGGGTCGGACGGGTCGGACGGGTCGGACGGGTCGGACGGGTCGGACGGGTCGGACGGGTCGGACAAATCATTCAGCATTCAGCATTCATAATTCAGGACGGGGTCGGACGGGTCGGACGGGTCGGATGGCGCCTTGGGTGGTCGGGGTCGGACGGATCGGATTATGGGACTGGGACTTATGGGACAAATGAGACAAATGTGACCCATGGGGCTGAGATCCTGGTACAATGGGACGTTGCCATTGGTTTTTGTGGAGTTTGATGTTTTTGGTTGGGGAACTGTTTTCCTTGAAAAAACATCCTGAAACCTGAAATGCCTGTTAAATCAAAGGCATAAAAAAGCCCTCGGCTCGTTGGAGCTGAGGGCTTATAGAGGTTTGGTTAGGCTAGGTTGCCTTGGGCTGATTATTAGTCAGCAGAGGTCCATTGTGCGTTCTTGTTACTTGCGACTTCAAGGTTTTCTCCGTCGCCGCCAGAGCCTAAGAGTTCATCGATGCCGAAGTGTCCATTGAGTGCCCACCAGTTATCGTTGCTTTTCGCCCCGACCTGATGCTTTTCGACGTGTCCGTCACCGTAGAGGACCATGCCGAGCTTCTTGTGGCAGTTGCCCTTGTCACGTGCGATACCTTCTTCTGCGGAGACGTCATCGGTGCTGAATCCACCATAGTAGAGGTAGCTGCACCTTTCGGTTGCCGCGCCCTTGTTGTTGTCCGTGAAGGTTATTGAATCACTAGTGGGATCTGTATTGAAATTATCGAAAGGCTTTTGCTTGGCTGATCTGCAAACGAGGATTTTGGTTGTTTTGAGGTAGTCGTAGTAGCCAAGTGTGTAGAGTCCGCCTGAGTTGTGGGTTTTGGCCCAATTGACGTTGTCGCCGGACGATACGGCTGGGTAGCTGCTACGGTTGTCTGACGCATACATGTTGAGTGCGAGGCCGATTTGCTTTAGGTTGTTTGTGCAGTCTGATTGGTTTGCGGATTCACGTGCCTTTCCAAGTGCTGGCATGAGCATGGATGCCAGGATGGCGATGATACCGATAACGACGAGAAGCTCGATGAGGGTAAAACTCTTTCGCATTTTTTCTTTCCTTAAGCTAACTAACTATGTTTATGGTGTGAAAGTTAATGAAAATAAGCCTGATTAAATTAAAGGGTCATAATAAAAACGAATGGTTCCGCAGAGTTATTTAAAAAATAACTTAGGAAATTGTGTTTTCGAGGGTGTTTTTTGAGGTTCTGCCTGATGTGATTCCTCGTTTTGTAGTCAGGAGAAAGTCGATGAATTCATCCAATTCCGGGCATGGCGTGCATGTTTTTTTGATTTCTTCAATCGCTCCCATTCTGGCGAGTCCGTGGAAGAAATAAATTTTGATGGCTTCACGGAGCGTGTTTCTGGTTGCATCGTCCATTTGAGCTCTTCTCAGTCCGACGGAATTAGGTCCTTGGATGCATTCGTCCTGGAGCAAGCAGAATGGCGGTATGTCCTGGGTGACGCCGTTGCCACCGCCGATCATGGCGAGGCGTCCGATTCTTACGTACTGGTGGATCATTACCCCTGCGGAGATGAAGGCATTGTTGCCGACTTCGACGCGTCCGCCCAGGAGGGTTGCGTTGGCGATGACGACATTGTTGCCGATTTGGCAATTGTGTCCCAAGTGCGAGAATGCCATCAGGAGAACATTGTCTCCGACGACAGTGGTGCTGTTTTCCTCGGTTCCCCTGTGGACGGTCACGTATTCGCGGATCGTGCAGTTCTTGCCGATTTGAAGAAAGCTTTTTTCATTGTTGTAGTGGAGATCTTGCGGCGCATCTCCTAGTACGGCACCGGCGTGGATCTTTGTGTTTTCGCCGATGGTCGTGTGCCCTGTGATGTGGGCGTGCGGTCCGATTTGGCAGTTGTCTCCGATGACGACATTTTCGTCAATGATGGCGAATGGTGCGATGGAGACATTGGCGCCGATTTTCGCGCCTGGCGCGATAGCTGCTCGTTGGTCAATCATGGTTCCGAATGGTTTTTGGGTTGGGGTTAATGATGATCAATCGACAAGTCGAATACGTTTCCGGGATTTTTTGCCAGCCTTGAGTGTGAGTATGCCTTCGTCATTGAAGTCTTTGACTGTGACCCTGTATTTTTCATCGGTGATTTTCGTATCATCGATAGAGCAGCCGCCGCCTTTGACGAGTTGTCTTGCGGCTGAAGAGGACTGTGAGAGTCCTGTTTTTGCGAGCAGGATGAAGATTGGCAGGCCATCATCTTCCAGTTCGTCTCTTTTGATTTCGAAGGTCGGGATATCGGCTTGGAGCCTGATCGTTTGCGTTTCAGCGATCCTGGACGAGGTCTTGATCTTGTTTTCGGGATCTGCGAAGCCGAATTCGTTTCCTGCCGCCGCATATGCCCTCATCGCTTCCTCGTGTGAGTGTGCGAGTGCTGTTGCCTCGTATGCGAGGATTTCCTTTGCCCTGTTGATGCTCGGGGGCGTCAGGGCGCCAAGCCTGTTGACTTCGTCCATCGGCAGCGCAGTGAAGAGTCCAAGGAGCTTTGCGACTTCCGAGTCTTCGGTATTTCTCCAGAACTGGTAGTAGTCAAACGGGGATGTTCGATCGGGGTCCAGCCAAACTGCGCCGCCTGCGGTTTTGCCGAATTTTGTTCCATCGGATTTAAGCAGCAGCGGGAATGTCGCCGCATTGACCGTTTTGTTTGCGAGCCTTCTTGTCAGTTCTGTTCCAGCGGTCATGTTTCCCCACTGGTCTTGGCCGCCGAATTGGAATTCGCAATCGTAGTCCCTGTTGAGGATGTAGAAGTCGTAGCCTTGCATCAGCGGATATGAAAATTCAAGGAAGGAAAGTCCTGTTTCCAATCTCATTTTGACGGATTCTTGCGAGAGCATCCTTGGAACCGAGAAGAGTGAACCGATATCCCTGAGGAATTCAATGAGGTTCAGGTTCCGGAGCCAGTCCGCATTGTTCACCATCAGCGCTTTCCCTTCCGAGAAATCCAGGAACTTGGAAAGCTGTTTTTTGAGGCATGCGGCATTGTGGTCGATGGTTTCGACGGTTGAGAGGGGGCGAGCCTCGGTTTTTCCCGAGGGGTCTCCGATCATGGCCGTTCCGCCGCCGACGAGTGCGATCGGCCTGTGCCCGCAAGCCTGGAGCCATCTCATGCCCATGATGGGCAGGAGATGCCCGATGTGGAGGCTTGAACCGGTGGGGTCGAAGCCCACGTAGAACGTCGCATTTGGCTTGTCAAGCCTTTCGCGCATGCCTGCTTCATCGGTCAATTGGTATAGGAACCCGCGTTCCTGGAGTATGTCAAGTGCGTTTTTCATAATGAATTGGAATCAGGTCTCGGCTGTCGTCGTGATCTGGCTGTTGTCCAGATAATGCAAAAGACGCATGAGCGGGCGCTTTGTTTGTTTTCCCCTCTCATGCGTCAATGCAGGTAGTCAACGGATGGTGTGGCACGATTGTTATGCGACCGTGATGTCCTTGACAACGACTTTGGTCATTTCCTGACGATGTCCTTTTTTGACGCGCGAGCGTTTGCGGCGCTTCATCTTGAAGACGATCAGCTTGGGTCCCCTGAAGTGTTCGACGACTTCGAGGGTGACAGCCGCGCCCGGGACGGTGGGTTGTCCGAGGGTGATCTGGCCTTCGTTTGAGAGCATGAGGACATTGTCGTTCAGGACGATTTCTTCGCCTGCTTCGGCGGCGACCCGATCGATTTCAAGGGCAGTACCGACTTCGACTTTGTACTGCTTGCCGCTGGTTTTGATGATGGCATACATTGTAGTGAACTCCAGGATTTACGCATGATACGCGCCATAAAGGCTAGTTGACAATAATAATAATGAAATCTTTAATTTAACATGTAAAAGCTGAAGTTCAACCAAGCGGATTGAATTTTCTTATCCTGTTTTAAGAAAAGGTTTGCGATACTAGAAATCCGGTTCAAGGATGGCGACCTTGTCGGAGACTTGAATGACTGCTGATTCTGCGATATTCGGGTTTAGTATCGGCACGACTTCGAGGTGGAAGTTTGCTGTTATCGTTGCCTCGAAGATGCCGTCCTGCTTGAGTTCCCAGTTGACCGTGATTGAGCCGTTCGGCGTTGGTATCGTTGCCTTGACCCAGGTCACGATTCCTGGAAGCGGGTTGAAGTAGACCATTTTCATGCCTGGCTGCGCCGGTCTGATTCCGACGAGTTCTGAGATGATGAATGCGTTTGGCGAGACTCCGTATCCGTGGCATTTCGAGATGGCTCTTTGGCTGAGCGCCAGGTTGTCCGGGTCGAAGAGCTCCCACCATGTCGTTGCTCCCGCATCGGTCATTTTTCCCCAGTAGAATTTGATGAGGTCGAGTCCCCATGTTGCCTTTCCGAGCGCGAAAGCCGCTTCAAGCACGAAGTATTTGAAGTATGGGTTGTTGTATTCTCCGTTTGAGTAGAGTTCGAATGGTTGGTTTGGCGTGAAGAGCTTGTTCCAGATGGTCTTGTAGTCTTCTGGCTGGGCGAATCCTCCGTAGATTGCGAGGACATTTGTTTGCCAGGAGTGGAAGGGCGATCGCTGTCCGTTTTGGTATGCGTCTGCAAAGAGTCCTTCGTCCGGGTTCCAGTTAAGCGTTCTGATCTGCGTTGCCACATGGTCGGCTCGTTTTCTGTATGTATGCGCCAATGCGTTTTGCTGTGCGAAGTCCGCGAGCCAAGCTGCCGAGAGGAGCGCCCTGCAGTAGATTGCGTTAAGTCCCGTGACGATTCCGTCCCTGTCGATTGCGGGGTCGTGGTCGAGGAAGGCGACTGTGCCGAGGAGGTCTTTGAGCGAGCCGAGCGGTCCGTCCGGCGCGACTGCGATTTTATCGTAGTATGCGAGCAGTGCGATCAGGTTTGGGAGCAGCGTATTGAGGAGTTGCTCGTCGGCGGTATGCATGATATGCCTTTGCAGCCATACTGGCCAGAGCAGCGAGTAGTCCGGCACGGCCTGGATGAATCCTGACGGCGAGATTGCGTTGAGTTCACCGGTTTCGATTTGCGACCTTGCGAATGACATCAGCGCGTTTTCGGCGTTTGCGTAGGCTCCATGCGTGTAGTATGCGGCCCAGGATTGGATCATTGCGTCCGGGATGCACTGCGCCTGGTCTTTCGTTGGCGAATCGAGGAAGGCATATTGGTTTGTGACATTGAGCGTATTTTCGCCGACTTTCCAGATTTGGTTGAACGTCTGGTCCGAGCAGGTGAAGCGTCCATTGTTTTGGCTGTCCCTTGTTGGGATTCTTGCGATGATCGAATTGATCGTGATGGACGACTTTGCCCTTCTGACGATGATCATCAGGTATCTGAATCCATTGAGGTGGCTATGTAGGCAGGGGACGGGTTCGTATCCATCCTTGAGCACGAACGTGGTGATGTTTCTCCTGTTTCCATGTTCAAGCGCGATGATTTCGTCATTGATGCGGTGGTCTCCCGCGACCACGTCGACGATATCTCCTTCTGAGCCTGACATTCTGATTTCGGGGAGTCCCAGGATTGTTTTTCCGAAATCGAGGATGAGTGTTTCAGCTGCCCCGAGCGAATGGGGGAGTTTTAGCGAGGGG
>JAGVUR010000217.1 GCA_019136135.1 Verrucomicrobiota bacterium | reverse complement strand
GGACTCGTCTGCTACGAAGGCGGGCCTCATCATCAGGGGCAGGTTGAAACCAACCTTGAAACACGCTTTGCCGCCCATCGGGATCCTGGCATCGAGGCCATCATCAAGCGTGACCTTTTGGACAATTGGCGTGCGCTTGGCGGAGGCGCCTACTGCTACTTCATGCTTTGTAGCCGGTATTCCAAATGGGGTTGCTGGGGAGCAATCGAAAGCTTTGACAATCTCAACACGCCAAAATATAAGGCACTCCTGGAAGCCGCTAAGACAAAATAGGGGCGAAAAAACTTTCGCCCCTACTCGGTGGTGCAAGTTTTAGGCAAAGAAAAGGAGATGGGAATGAGATTGGCAGTAGCGATTTTGATGTTGTCTTTGGCATGTATTGCGGTCGAAGGGTTGGTGAGGGAGCGTGACGCGCTGTTGTCGAAGTCCACCATAGAGCGGATTGAGTCAGACGACCGGTTGTTGGGGGAATGGCTGCGTGGGCAGGTCATGATTACGGACAATTTGGTTGCGGCGATCAAGTCGGATCCTCAACGCAGTGCAAGCATGAAGGGCGATTTCCGTTTTTTGTTGGATCAGATTGGCGCTGAACTCAAGCATGCTAGGGAAACGGTTGCGAATGATCGTTACCAGGCGGTTGATGTTCGTGAGTTCGGAGCCGTTGGCGATGGCTTGGCTGACGATGGCCCCGCGATTAGAAAGGCGATTGAAGTGGCTGCTAGTCGTCCCCTGGGGCAGCGTTGCGTTTCCATTCCCAATGGAAAGTATAAAGTCGAAGGGGATCCGAAGCATCCTGGTCGCAATTTGGTTTTGTCAGGCTTGAACCATGTGACGGTTTTCGGGGGGACGATGACCGAGATTCAAATTCCGCAACCTTTATCCGTTCCCTTGGTCATCAGGGATTGCGGCGATGTACGAATTGAGAATCTGAAAATCAGGTTTATGAATCGTCCCTTTACCACAGGCGTGATTACGGAACGGATTTCCAATGACACGGTTCGGGTTCGCATCGATCCCGGTTGCGGTTCGCCCCTTGCACCGGCATTCAAGAGCTGTGAGTTTCGCGGTTTGGCGAGGTTTTACAGTGGCGATTTGCAGGCGGGTTCTCGTCGACCGCAGTTGAGTTCGATTTTGCCTCACCAATCAGCTCCTTCGGTAGTCGATCGCGGTTCTGGGTTGTACGATTTCACGTTCAAGCAGTTTTTGCCATTGGATCCGGGGTATCGTGCGGGTGTCAGGATTGCGTTCTATGCCAGGACATACGGGAATCATGCGGTAAACAACCTGAATTCGTCCCGTACTCGACTTGTTGGAATTAGCCTGAATTCATCGTCTGCAATGGCTTTTGTGAACATCAATTCGGAGCGTCCATTCATTGCGGACTGCGTTGTCGAAGCTGATCCGGACACCTATGTATCGACTTGTGCTGACGGGATTTACCTTCGTGGCGGCAGTCTTGGCGGGTTGTTGTTGAACAATACGATTCGTCATATTGGCGACGATTTCTTCAATATCCACTCGTTGCTTTCACCTGCCCATGATGGTTCCGGCAAGGAGTTGATCTTGAAGAAGCAGTGGTTTCTGAAGTACATGAAAGTTGGTGCTCGATTGGGACTGATTCCTGTATCGAAGGGGATCAATGAACCTACGGTTGAGGCGACGATCCTGGAAATCGAGGAGCTTGAACATACCTACAAGGTCATCTTGGACAAGGATTTCGGCGATCTCGTCACCAATGTCAAGCTTCAGAAGCATCCTGAATTGAAAAAAGCAGATTTTCTGATTTTGCTTGACAACCAATGCCATGGGTTGGTCATCAAGGGAAATCGCTTCGAGGACGGCTTGTCAAGGATGCTGGCAGGGGGGCGGAATTGGCTTTTTGTGGACAATGTAATCGCAGATACGTTGAATCATCCGTTTTTGGTCAATCTTTGCCCTGAGCCGCAAGGTCCGGAAAACGCAGAATTCGTGGCCCCGCGAAATGTTACTTTCGCCAACAACCGGTTCTCGGGATTGCAGAAAACCCTGTTCCGCTTCGGTGGTTCGGCAAATCAATTCAGGCCAATCGATCCAGAATATCCGACGGCAACCCACATCCGATTCGAAAACAACCAGATCCGTCAATTCGGAAAAAACGGACATCCCGTATTTAATCTCGCAACAGCACAATTCGTGATCATGACAGGCAATCGAATCGAGGCTGACCTGCCACAGGACAAGCCAGCTGTGGTCTCGTTTAAGCCCGATCATTCCAATACCATCGTCAATTTCAAACAACCATAAGGCTTGGGAGCCGTTCAAAAAAATTAAGTTACCATTTCCGGTTTTTTGGGGCGCTTTCCCCCGTCTTGTCAGGTGCGCTTGCGTCAATTGCCGAAAAGTTCCAGCTTTATCAAATTAATGTGACATCCTACACGTTATATTATGAGTATAAGGGGCATGCTAGTGAAGTATGCCCTTTCGTCTTATTAGGAACACGCAATTTTGGAAGGTTGGAATGGCTACGATACTTGAATTGAGCAAGTTGTATGAAAATATGGATGAGGCTACGGTCGGGCATTGGCAGGTTGAAGTTGGACAGACCGTGAAACAAGGCGACTTGCTTGTGGAATTGATTGCTGACAAGACCAATGCTGAGCTTGAGGCGACAGTTGACGGAGTTGTTCTTGCGATTTACGCCCAGGAGAAAAGCTTGGTTCCGGTGGGCTATGCCCTATGCGCGATCGGCAAATCCGGCGAGGTTGCCCCTGATGTACGAAAGCGGAATGAGGAGTTGCTGGCTTCCCACAATCAGGAAGCGAGTGGCGGGATTGACTTGAGTTCATTGGGTTTGGGTGGCGCTGATTCAGCTCCTGCTCCTGCGAAGGCAACGTTCAGGGCTGCTCCCGCCGCGAAGGCATTTGCCCGCCAAAAGGGGGTTGAGCTTTCGGATGTAGCGGCGTTTTGCGGTCGTGAGATGGTTCATCGCAAGGACGTCGAGGATTACCTGGCTTCGAAGTCGTCACCAGCGGCTGCGCCTGCTGCCAAAGCTCCAGCTGCTCCCAAGGCTCCCGAAGCTCCCGTGGCTCGGATTGCGTTGGTTACGGGCGCGACAGGTGGGATTGGTTCTGCGATTGCTCGCAAGCTGGCGTCCAAGGGTGTCGGGATTGCGTTGCATTATCGTCGCGATCCGTCTGCCGCCGAGTCGTTGTGCGCTGAGATTCGCGGGATGGGAGTCGCTTGCGAGACATTCCAGGCTGACTTGACGAGCACGGAAACGGATGTCTGCAAGGAGTTGGTTGACGCTGTTGTCTCTCGCTTGGGCAGGCTTGACATTTTGGTGAACAATGCCGGGATTTTGAATGATGCGACCGTATCGTTCATGTCAGACGAGCAGTGGGATTCCACATTGGCGATGAATCTGTCCGTTCCCTTCAGGTTGGTTCGAGCCTGCGGTATGGTTATGGCTCGCCAGCGTTGGGGGCGGATTGTGAACATCACGTCTGACGCTGGTCGGATGGGTTCAGCCAATCGTTCGAATTACGCCGCTGCGAAGGAAGGGTTGGTTGGTTTCACTCGTTCAATCGCCCGTGAATTGGCTGGTCTGGGCGTTCGTGCGAATGCGGTATCGCCTGGTTTTGTTGAGACTTCTATGACTGCTGGATTGTCTGAGAAGCGTCGTGCTGATTTGTACCGTGAGATTCCGTGTCGTCGTTTTGCCCGTCCTGATGAAGTCGCGTCCTTGGTTGCATTTTTGTCCTCTGAGGAAAGTGATTACATCACGGGTCAGGTGATATCGATCAACGGCGGACTTTGCATGTAATTCTTTGAGCTTAAAAAAGAGAGTTATTGCCATGTACAGGCATCTGATTAATCGTTTTGCATTTTCCATATTACTGTTGTTAATGGGTGGCATTGCGTTCTGCGCCACTCTTCCCGAAGGCTTGAAGCAGGTAGCGAACGCCCGTAAGGAAGAGGGGAACTTGACGCTTACGGTAGCTGGTCACGACGCCTTTGACCTGTACGTTCAGTCCAAGGGTAGCGGCCGGATTGCGAAAATGACATTGACTCCTGACAAGACGACTGTGGTTGAGTTGCTTGATGGCGGCAAGGAGCTGAAGCTGTCCAGCGCGAAGACGTACTTGTCCCGTGATGTCTATCCTGCGAATCCGACTTATACGGTGAAGATTCGCGAGAACGATTGGTCGTTGTACCTGAATGGCGAATTGCGTGGGATCATGCCGGCGGTGTTTGCGTTGCCCGGCACGTTCCATGTCGCCGAGGCGCAAATGCCCCGCCTTCAGGGAGCGGCAAGATATCTTCAGGTTCCTCGTGTATTTTTCATATCCGACTTCATGATCGAGGAAGGCGCCCCAAACGAACTCTATCCCTGGAACATCCAGACTGGCAAGTGGCGCTTGCATACGGCGCAAGACCAATCGATCATTCGACCGGAAACCGATCAAACCCGAATCCAACAAGCTCCGTTGACAGCTGACAAGTCGCCGAATTTCTATTCCCTCAAGGGCGGTGGCGACAATACGGACCACATCATCACAACCGGGTACGAAATCTATGACAACTACATGCTCACTTGCTCAATCCAATTGGAAACTGGCGAGGCGGGACTCGTATTCTACCATCGAGACGAAGAAGTGCCACCTGCGGAGGAAGGCAAGGAAGCGGCAAAGCCAAATCCCGCAAAGGCGGAATTCTACGCGTTTACCATCCGGATGAACATCCCCTCGAAGGGGCAGAAGGAAGTCAGGTTGTGGCACCAGCGCAAAGGCGAAAAGCGCTTGATTGCACGTGCCCATGTGCCCCTGTACTCAAACCAATGGTACTTGCCGGGAGTCGCAACGCATGGCGATGAGATCATCTGCTACCTGGACAACTATGAGTTGTTCCGGGTCAACGAACCCCTGCCAGTCGGTGGAAAGTTCGGAATGATCGTCAATACGCCCGAGGAAATCCGCCTGGATGACGTGACCGTCAAGCATTTTGCGGACATCAAGCTGGATACGATCGCGGGAATTCGCTTTAATTTGCTGCATTCGGAAGGCGTTGTCCGCCAGGATGGAAAGCATTTGCGTCAAGCTGACGAGAAGAGTGCGACGGCCTTGCAATTGGAGAATCAAGCGCTGGTGGCCCTGGGACGCACGCAGTCCGTCAACCATGTGTTCGAGGCGACTGTCGCACCCGAGGGCGACCAATGGGAAGTCGGGCTGGCGACCGAATGGACAGGGCAGGACCAGCCAAGAACGCAATTCGCAGTGTCCAGGAAAGGCGATATGGAACGCTATACGCTGACCACGGTCACCCCAGGCAAGGATCCTGTGGAAATCGAAGCCTTTGAGCGGAAATTGACTGGCGATGAGGCCAAGGCGAAGTCGTTTAGCCTGATGATCGATGCGACCGAGAAAGGGAAGTTGCGTTGCCTTAAGGATGGACGGCTTGTTCACTTGTATCAGCGTGACACGGATTTTGTCGGCGCGAATGCGATTTGGGTTGGTGCCGGAAGCAAAGCCGTGTTTACGGCGTTGAGCATTGATACCGAGCGTGTCCTTGTGAAGGAGTTGGAGCAGAAGAATCCAGTTTTCAAGCAGGACAGCTTCATGCGCCACTGGGCGTCCCCTGAGGGTCAATGGATTGCCGGAAAGGCGGATGCGATGTGGCACAAGGGCGATTTCTTTAATGATTTCATGTTGCGCTTGCCCTGCATCCCCAAGTCGAATTTCAGCATTGCCGTACCTGATGATGCTAACGACGGTCCAATGACGGTTCTGATTGACGATACTCATTTGCGCGTTTTGGTCAAGGAACCTGAGGATGAGAAGCCGGTCGAGCATACCGTTGCGTTGACGCCTCCCAAGGACAAGGGGATTGACGCATTGGACTATACGGTCTTCCACGAAGGATATTGGCTTTGGGTTGACATTGACGGGAAGACGGTCGTGAAGCATCGCTTGCGCGCCCCGCTGCGCCGAATCGGTACCCGGGCACGCATTAAGGGAATGGGATTGGAACATCTTGCCAGGTCAAAAGTCACCAGGACCAATGTCATTGATGAGTTTTTCAACGAATCCCCCCATGCCTGGCTGGCGAATGGAGGCGACTGGCAGATCATCAACCGCTTCCAATGCACGCCGTCATGGTCCCACATGATCGGAGAATCCTTCCATGGATTGGCGGCCTTCTGGAGAAAGCAAATCTTCAAGGGCGACATGACCCTGGAATTCTACGCTGGTTCGCGCCAAGGCGCTTACGATGAGGCGGGCAACTTGAACTGCACCATTATGGCGGCAGATACAACTGCATCCTCGGGCTATACTGTCGCTTGTACCGAATGGGACCAGAACTTGTCGCAGAATTGGACGACGATGTACAAGAATGGCGTTGCAATGGCGAAATCCGAGGAATATCTGGTACCTCGCCGGCGCAAGGGCATGGTTCGCAAGGTCCTGAATCCCCTGATTGCGCAAGGCCGTCCGATTCATGGCGCCTGGTACTACATCAAGTTGCGCAAGATTGGCAACAAGTTGGAGTATTATTTTGACGACGAGCTGATTTTCACGCAGAAGGATGACGCTCCCTTGCATGAAGGCCTGGTGGGCATTTGGACGTTTATCCATTCGATGACGCTGGCGCAGATCAAGATCACCTTTGATTCCGTGCGTCCTCGCCCGGTTTTGGTAACGATGTTGCCGACCGAGGAGCCAAAGCCGCTTCCCGCACCGGATCCGTTTGACTGGGGTACGTCACTGAATGACTTTGCATTGGATCCGCTGAAGGAATCCAATTGGGACGGGAAGGATCCAGTCGGCCAAAGCACGTTGACCTCGTTCAAGTCAGGTGACCACAGTGCGTTGCTGTACCGAAACTGCCTGGGTTCCGGCGCGATGCAAACCATCGTGGTCAACAATGCGACGACAACGCCTCTGGCAGCTACGGCAGGTTGGAAGATCAAGTTGAAGCGGACGAAGAATGCCCAGTTCAATGTATTTTTCGAGACAGGTGAAACAGACCCCAAGGAAGGTTTTAAGGTTCGCCGCCGTTTGTTCCATCGGATTTCGGGCACCTCCTTCTCGGAAGGCCAGTATCGCATGACGGACGAGACACCGATACCTGGTCTTGAGGCGATTGACTGCAACGATTCTGATTGGACCGAGGTGATGGTATGGATTCCGTCACGGCATCGTCGCGGTGACGACGAGAGCAAGGAGCGCCTGGTTCGCTTGACGGGATTTGGTTTTGAGCAGACCGACGCCATGATGAACGGGATCTGGGGCAATGGTCCCAACGAGGCCTATGCGGTTGGCGAGATTACGCCGATTTTCTACGATGCTCCTGCTTTGGCATTGGGCGAGGGAGCGACGTTCAAGGTGACGTCGCCCGAGGGTCTGGCGATTGGGAAGGCCGAGGAGTTCAAGGCGAAGCTGGACGAGGTGTCGAAGCCGGGAATCAACTCGGCTGACGTGTTGTTTGAGCGCGGTGGCCGCAAGCTTTCACAGAAGGTATTGTGGATCAAGTTGCCTGAGTTGGTTCCGTACAAATTGAGTTGGAATTCAGAGAAAGCCGATACATTTACGATGACCCACACGGAACCGTATCCTGATTGGCGGATGAGGATGCCGTCGTTCCATGTCGCCAACGAGCTTATCAGGCCCGAATTTAGTGGTCTTGGCGAGCAGCGTACGGTTACGTTGCGTAAGAATGCTGCGACATTTGAGGATGGAAAGGACGGGAAAATCACGGTCAAGCTACAGCCTGGCGACAAGCAGACCCGCAACGAAGAGCTGGATCTGTCGGATCCCGCACGCAAGAACGGTTCTCCCGCGCTGGTGAAGCTCAATGGATTTACTCCGTTCTATGCCGGCTTCGAAAACGGGCCGCATCCCGCGCTCGCGTTCGCCAACTTCCCGAGGATGATCCTGCAAACCGATACGCTTGCCAATCAGGGAAATTGCCTCCAAGTACGGAATACAGGCAATGGGCAGGCGCTGGAAGCCGTGTTCAATACGAATTTCTCCATCGCAAGCTATCCTGTGTTCCAATTCCGCTATCGCGCCTGGGATATGGCGCAGATCTCATTGAGGTTCTCGCGTTCTGAATCCCACTACATCCGACTGGCGAACAACGATTCGACATCGTCGCAAGCCGTGCGAGTCGGCAAGGATTTGGCGATGGATGAAGGCTGGCATTCCTGGACAGGGGTGGTGACTGACGGATTTGTCAACTCGGCAATGACGACCGCAAGATACCTGCCGAAATCAATCCGCTTCGGTTCGGTCGGTTCGCCCGACCAGACCGGGAGATACTCGAAGATTTGGCTGGACGACATTGTCGCCGGACCCGCCGTCAAGCAGGCTTCAGAGCTGGCCTTTACCCCCGAATACTACGATTTGGATGGTGTCGCCGATGTATTCCACGCCATTCTTCCCGGCAATCTTCCGTACCATGACCTGTCGGCTGAAGCGCAAGGCAAGATTGCCTGGCAACGTGTCGATCCAGGAACTCAGATCGTGCCAGATTTGACTGGTCTTGGCGATGGAGTCAACCATGTTTTGTTGAAGGCTCGCGACAAGCGCGGCGCGGAATCCTGCGTGGTTGACCTGCCGTTCTTCTTGGATCGCAAGCCTCTCGTGCCATCTCATGGTTTCGCAGCATCCTCAAATCCAAGGCATAACAATGCGGTGATGAATGTCTCCTTCGGAAGCCACGGCTTGACCCCATGGGCGATTGACAAGGCGAAATTCTTCGTTCATGACACTACGAAACCAGCATCGATTCCATCTTGGACGAATACGTTCCAGCATACTCAGGCTGCCGATGTGATGTCGATCAATTATCCCTTCTTGTTCAGGCAATACTTGAACAAGGCCAAGGATGGTGATGTGCTGAATTTCGTGATTGACGGGATTGTTGACGGTGCCGGCAACAGCATTCCTGCGTACACGGTTCCGATCAAGGTTGATTTTGCCTCGGACAAGACGGGTCCGTCTTGGTATGACATGAAGTTTGGCTCGTCCGTGAACTGGTTCTACAATTGGGATGGTTTCCGTTGTGACACGATTCAGTTCAAGCAAGGGCAGCACAACTATATTGCGACGGTCATTCCCGCTGATCGCCAATCGCCTCATTTGGTCAATGGTTCGTATTATGGAAATGGTGACATTTCCCAGGCGACGGCATGGAATCCCAATCGTTATCCGTACCTGTCCTTCCGTCTAGCCCAGAACGTGATTCGTCCGGAGGCAAAGATTCATGTGATCTTGACTGCTGGTACGGATGCGGCGTTCTCGATTTCGCTTGGCGAACCCGGCGGTCAGTCCAACGAGTTGAACCTGAAGCAGAAGTTTACATGGGAAGCAAACAAGGTGATTCGTTTTTCGTTCAATGTGCTTCAGCTGTTGAAGGAGCGTGGCGTTCCTCAGGAGAAGATTGACAAGCTGGTGTTTTCGTCTGTACGGATCCAGCGTCGCGGCCAGCAGCACAATGATTTGCTGTATTTGGATGACTTTTTCATTCATGGAATGCCTGAAAACGGTTCGAAGGACGATATGATGAGTGTCATAGCATTTGATGCCAGTGGCGTTGCTTCGTTGGAGGCGACCTGCGTTGCGGATGATGACAAGGATTTGTGGACGCATTCCTTCGCCAATCCCGAAGCGGCGAACATCAATGAGTTGCGTGGCAAATTCCAGGGCTTGTGCTGGTTCCGTTGCCAGGCGAAGGATCAGGCCGGAAATCTATCGGCGCCCTATTGGCTCCCGGTATATTCGGAGCCGCCACCCCCACCGCCACCTGCACCCACACCTGCCGCTCCAGCCGCCGCACCGGCTCCCGCACCGGCTCCGGCTCCCGCGCCTGCCGCCGCCCCGGCTCCTGCTCCCGCACCTGCCGCCGCCCCGGCTCCGGCTCCCGCACCTGCTCCAGCCCCTGCTCCCGCGCCTGCCGCCGCCCCGGCTCCGGCTCCCGCACCTGCTCCAGCCCCTGCTCCCGCGCCTGCCGCCGCCCCGGCTCCGGCTCCAGCCCCTGCCGCCGCACCGGCTCCAGCCCCTGCCGCCGCTGCGCCCGCCCCTGCCGCACCGGCTCCAGCAAAATAGCTTGCAAATTCATCTTGCACAATTACAGTTTTACTTTGTGATTTTTTGTTAGTTGATTTTAAGTGTGTTTTTCCGAACAGAGGAACGATAATGGACAGAGTTAAGGTTGGATTTATCGGATGCGGCGGCATTGCGCAGTATCATTTCGGGCATTTTGAGAAGATGAAGGAAAAGGCTCAGATTGTCGCCGCTTGCGATCTTGACGAGAGCCGTGCCCAAAAGACTGTTGAGCGTTTCGAAGGTGCCCGGAAGTACACCGATTACAAGGTGATGTTTGACAAGGAAAAGCTGGATGCCGTGTTTGTCTGTGTTCAGCCTGGCGCCCACGACGGCATGGAATTCATCGCCATCGAGAAGGGAATTAACATCTTCTGCCAGAAGCCGATGACTTTGGACTTGAACTACGCGAAGAAAGTCCTCAATGGCATCAAGAAGAAGAAGCTGATTTCGGCAGTTGGTTTACAGTGTCGTTATGCCAATACATTCGATTTCCTGAAGAACTATCTGGCAGGACGTATCTCCCGCAATGAAATCGCGATTTTGTCCTGCTATCGCCTCGGCGGTTTCCCGATGGTCTGGTGGTGGCGTCGGATGAAAGAATCCGGTGGTCAGGCTGTTGAGCAGACGATTCACAATTTCGATTTGTGCCGTTATCTGTTTGGCGAAGTTGTTCAGGTTCAATCGGCACGTCGTCGCGGCGTGATCACGGACATTCCGGACAACGATGTTGACGATGCTTCATCGACGATTATGACGTTTGCGAATGGTATTATCGGTACGTTCAACACGGGTTGCTTCGGCGCTGGTCCTGGAGACATCAATGCGTTTGCCCGCAATGGCAAGATCGCCATCGGCCTTGGCGGCAACTACAAGATTGAAGAACCCAACCGCGTGTTCGAAGGGCGCACCTCCAATGACTACGGTCAGGAATGCGATGAAACCTTTATCGATGCAGTCCGTGGCGAGATCGATCGTGACGAGATCCTGTCCCCGTATTCGGATGCCATCAAGAGCCTCGCGCTGACACTGGCGATCAACGAATCGATGGACAATGGCGGAATGCCCGTGAAACCAGCCCTCTGATCAACTGGATGGTTCGCGGAATAGCCGCGCAAAATTCTTCGTCGGCACGATGTCGTTTTTCGGTATCGTGCCGACTGTTGTTTTGGGGGTTGTTTCGATGCGTGGTCGGATACATTCCATAGAGACTTTGGGTGCTTTAGACGGGCCTGGCTTGAGGACTGTTGTTTTTTTCCAGGGTTGTCCATTGCGCTGCAAGTATTGCCACAATCCCGACAGCTGGGATTTCGCCGGTGGGGTCGAGATGGATTCCGAGGCGATTATGGCGAAGTTGCGTCGTAGTCGTCCGTACTATGGCGATTCGGGCGGGGTGACGTTTTCGGGCGGGGAGCCCTGTGCCCAGCCTGGTTTTCTGGGCGAGCTTGTTGAACTGTGCAAGCGCGAAGGGATTCATACCGCCTTGGATACGTCAGGCGGGTGCTGGTCAGCGCAAATTGAGGACATCGCCCAGGCATGCGATCTGATTCTTCTGGACATCAAGGCGGGAACCAAACAGCAATTCGAATGGTTGACCGGCCACGACAGCTTCCATAATCTTCTCCATTGGCTCGATTTCCTGCGAAAAACCAAGCATCCCGCATGGATTCGTCAAGTCGTTGGAATCGGATTGAACGATACCGAGGAAGACAAGCAAAATCTAAAGCGCCTTCTGGATGGAATACAACCGGAAAAAATCGAGTTCCTGCCCTATCACGACAAGGGGCGCGCCAAATGGCAAGCGCTCGGACTCGACTACGTGGCAGATCAATTCTTTAAGGTTTCAATCTAATATGATGGCAAAGTTCGACAAATCGCCGTCATCGTTCATCAGATTCCTAAAGACCATCCATGTGATTGTCACTGACTTTGGACAATGGCGTAAAGGTCGGTTATAGTAAATCCCAGACATTCTGGCGAAAATAAAAAAGAGGAAGGTCATTATGAAAATCAATAACCTGACATTGATCAACTATCGTAGGTTCGAGCATCAGAGTTTTGGCTTCAACGACCATTTCACGGCTATTATCGGTGATAATGCTACTGGCAAGACTCAGGTGCTTCAGGCTATTGTCACACTGCTCAGTCAGTACCAATTCAAGATGCTGAGAACAAAACTTTCAAAGGCAAAAACTGGAGAAATGGAGGTTCACGCAGAAATATCAACATCTGATGTGCATCATAAAAGTCATGTGTTTGACAATAAGAATGGCAGTCACCAAGTTCGAATGGAATATGTCTATCCATCTATTATTTCTGCAACAGTAAATAATAAGGAATATGTTTTTTGCCGCCGTGACGATGCCACTGACGAAGATAATGTGCGAAGTTCTGTTTTTGATAGGTTGGCAGAGGATAATTTGAGAAAAATCCAGGAACAGGAAAATGTAACACTTCCCGTTCTCGCATGTTATGGCACGCGTCGTCTATGGAATAAAAAAAATAGATCAGTCGATAAAATACCATCTAGAACAGATGGATACCGATGGTCGCTTGACTCGTATGTGGATTTTGATGAACTCAAGGATTGGTTCAAGAATCAGGAACTTATCCAATTGCAAAAGGGAACCAATCGATCCGTTTTGCAAGTCATGCGCAAAGCACTTGCTCAAATGATTCCGGGGTGTGATAATGTATTCTATGATTTTGAGCTAAAAACTATTGCTTTTCGCTTTTGTGATAATGCGGTCTTGCCTTTTGAGGAGCCTGTTTTGCTGTTTGACGATTTGAGCGATGGTTATAGGATGGTTTTTACCTTGGTGTTCGACATCGTTAGGCAAATGATCATGCTCAATCCTCATTTAGGCGATGAAGTTCTGCAAGACACGGATGGAATCATCTTGATTGATGAGTTGGATCTGTCCTTGCATCCCAAGTGGCAACGCATTGTTGTTGATGGTCTGAAAAAAACGTTTCCAAAGGCTCAATTCATAGTTACGACACATTCACCATTCATCATTCAGTCTCTTTCAGCGGCAGAAGTCATTGATTTATCTGAATGTAAAGGCACTGTTATCGAGGAACATTGGACTGAAATTAAACAACAGGCCAGTAAATCTAGCTTGCCAACGCTTGAAAAAACAAGCGATATGATCGTAGCTCAGCAATTAGGCCACGCTTGGCCACAGGCAAAGAATGGCGAGAAGATTGGAAAGAGCATTGAAGATATCACAGAAGCTGTGATGGGCGTTGAGGTTCCTCAGCGAAGTGCACGGCTTCAGAAGATGTATGATGTTGCCAAAGAATATTATACTAAATTAGAACAATTGAAGAGTGGCACTTCAGCGGAAGTTCAGCGACTTGAAAAAGAACTGGAAAAATTAAGCGCCCCTTATAGCGATCATGTTGCCTATCACGCCTTCCTGGAAATGGAACGCATGGCAGCCTTGCAAGAACACAAGGAGGCGCAACGATGAGACCTGTAAACAAAGGGGCTTGTCCATATTCTGCTATTTCGAATTATCAGCAGGCTCGCCGTCCGCTCATAGAACGCCTTGGTGAACTATGTTCCTATTGCGAGATGCACTTGGATGCAAGCCTGGCTGTTGAGCATGTCCAGCCCAAAAGTCTTTATCCGGAGAAAATATGCTCTTGGGAGAATCTGCTGCTAGCCTGTGTCAATTGCAATGCGACAAAAGGTAATACGGATATCAATGATGCCAATATGAACGATTACCTTTGGCCACATATTCATAATACCTTTCTCGCATTGAAATATTATGAAGGGGGAATTGTACGTGTCAATGATGCTTTGCACCCTGACATACAAGCCAAAGCACAAAAGCTTATTTCCTTAGTCGGCTTGGATAAAAATCCTGGAAATTCTGCTAATGTGTCTGATCGTCGGTGGAATAATAGGTTAGACGCTTTTGGCAGGGCTCAACGCGCGAAAGAACGTCTTTCCACCACAGATACGCCTAATATGCGCGAACAGATAGTTGATCAGGCCGAAGGTTATTTCAGTATTTGGATGACTGTTTTTTCAGATGATGCAGATATGAAAAAACGCCTGATAGATAAATTTGTTGGAACTGCTAAAGATGCATTTGATGCACAAGGTAATCCTATACCACGAATGTCCCAAGGGGTTTGATGTTTGCTACAATGGACATGACATCATCCTAAAAAGCAGTTGGCGGCATGACAACAGTTTAGGTACGGCATCTGAAGTGCTCGTACTCGGAAGATGTCACTGGTCAAGTGGCTGAAAATGGGACATTTCCAGTCGGACGGGTCGGACGGGTCGGACAGGTCGGACAGGTCGGACCATGTGACTGGGACATGGGTCTGGGACTATGGGACGTTGCCCACTGGTTTTTGTGGGGTTTTAGGTTCTGTGATGGAGAGCTGTTTTCCTAGCGCTTACAACCTAAAGCCTAGGGTGAAGATATCAAAAATCATTGGTGTTTATTCGTGGTTCCCCAAAAATGCCATGACATTCGTTGGTGCCATGGCGTCAGCTGCTTTTTTAGGTTATTTACCACGTTCCAAGCGCAAGGCGAATTTTGCCGGTAGCTCGACTTCAATGATTTTTTGTTGGGTTGTCTGGTAGTCGTAAGGGACTCTTACAAGGGAGAGTGTCCTGGCTTCATACTCGAAGAATACGAAGCTTGCCCTGTTGTCACCGTCTCGTGGTTGTCCTACCGAGCCGATGTTGACCATCACCTTCGTATTTGGGTCGATCGTTTGATTCCTGATATAGTCGACGATAGGCATTTCGCTTTCTGGCCTAAGGACTCCAATCAGTGGCGAGTGTGAGTGTCCGCAGAAGGAGAGTTGTGGTTCCTGGTATTGGAAATTAAGTTGCATTGAGGTTTCGTCCCTGCAATATCTGTATGGGTCTGGCGTATTTGCCCCGTGTACGATATTGAAATCGTCTGCCATCATGGATTGCGGGAGCTTTGCGAGCCATCCCAGGTCATCGAAATCGAGTTGAGCTTGTGTCCATTCGATGGATTTTTTGACGTCATCCCGGAGTCTGGCCATGATATCGAGTTCGAACATTTGCGAAACGTAGTCATCGTGGTTTCCCTTGATGCATTGGATTTCCCGCTCTCGAATGATTTCGAGGCATTCTTTCGGATTGGGTCCGTATCCAACGATATCCCCGAGGCAGATGATTGTGTCTGCGCCTTCGGCATAGATTTTATCGAGCACGGCGTTAAGGGCTTCCAAGTTTCCGTGTATGTCGCTGATGAATGCGATTCTTGTCATGGTTTTGATCTATGGGGTTTGGATATCCCAGCTGGTGAAGGGGTTCACCGCGAGGACGGCATTTGTGTATTGAAGGAGCAACGAGACGTCCTCGCCGATCCAGGAAGGTTTTTCGTAGGGTTCGTCGATTGATTTGAGTTCGAGTTCAGCGAGGACGAGTCCATCGTTGTCGCCATGGAATTCGTCAATTTCCCAGGTATGGTCATTGTGCTTGACGAAGTATCTTGTTTTCTTGATGATTCTGTTTTGGCAGAATATCTTGATCATCAGCATACCGTCAATCAGCGGGATATCGTATTCGAATTCGAATTTTGAGATACCCGTGTTAAGCCGCTTTGACTTGATCGTGAGCTTGGCTGCCGAATTGTCGATAATGCGCACTCTTACATTGTATCCATCTGCCTGATTGAAGTATCCCTGGGTGATTTCGACCTTGCTGGATGCGAGTTTACGCCATTCTTCAGAGGTTGTTAGGAATTTGAGTTCGGTTTCGATCGCCATTTGTGTGTGTGAAAAAAGTTTTCTGGGAAGTGATGAAAATCGTAATTTACATTATAGTACCTTGATTTCAAGGACAATAATTCGTCTCGATGGAATGAATAGGTCATTAGGAGTTGATGTAATGGTTGAAGTACAGATTAGGATGGAAGCCGGTTGCTCGGATCTGTTTCCTGCAAAAGCCCATGATGACGATGCGGCGTACGACTTGCATTCACGTGAGGATTTGACGATTGATGTCGGTGAAGTGAAGCTGGTGAAGACTGGAATCTTTATGGCTTTGCCTGTTGGCTATGAGGCTCAGGTACGTCCTCGTAGCGGATTGGCGTTGAAGAAGGGAGTGACCGTGCTCAATACCCCGGGCACGATTGACGCAGGATATCGCGGCGAAGTCGGCGTGATTATGATCAATGCTGGATGCGAGCCATTTAAGGTTGCCCGTGGAGATAGAATCGCGCAAATGGTGATCCAGGAGCTGCCCAAGGTCAAACTGGTGGCTACCGAAGAGTTGCCCTCAAGCGAACGAGGGGCAGGAGGCTTCGGCTCGACAGGAGTTTCGAAGCAGCGATAACTGATTCTTGTGGCGATCGGATCACGGTTTTTTAATCCAGATTGCCTTGAATTCCCATGGTTTCAAGTTGAGTTTGCAATTTCCGTTTATGAACTGGATTTCTTCTTGGTTCATCCATTCAATTGCATGTTGATTCATGGGGAATCCGAGGTTTTTCAGGTTGATTTTGAGAGTCGTTTCCGCATTGTTGTCGTCCAAGTTGCTGATGATGACAAGCAGGCCCTTGTTGTTGTCCTGGAATGCTGTGACGTATGTGTTTGCAGCCGAGGTTTGGAAGTTTTCTTGATTGTTCCAATAGGGGAGCATTTTTGCGTGCGAGAAGGGGAATTCGTCGTGGAGTTTCCAGAGTTTTGACATGATGTAGGTGATATCGAGCACGGCAGGCCGAATCGGGACACCGTGGAGGATTGTATAGGAAATCATATCCCTGGCGAAATAGGGCATTCCTTCGTAGACGAGGAATTCGGATGGGATGCCCCATTGGTAGCCCATCAGTTCTGTCCTGAAGGAATCCATAGGAAGAACCTCGAGTGTCTTTGCCCCGACCTTGTGTGTGTCAAGTTGTTCTCCGTTCCAGGTGCTGGTTCCGAAGCTGAGGGTCGGGGTGACCATGACGGTTGAGTTGTGGATATTGAGTTGCCCATCCTTGCGGCGCGATCTCGTCAGGTTGTAGAGTCGCTTCATGAAATCCCGTGTTTGGAAGATGGCGTACTTGGGGTATGTTTTTCCATCGTATCCAACGAATCCGCAACCGTGGTTTGGGTTTTTGCACGGTCCCGGCACCTCCGAGCCGTCCAGGTACCAACCTTGGATCGGGAATTCGTCCATCATTTTTCCAAGGTGGTGGAGGACGAAATCTTTCCAGACGGAGTTCCAGCAGGTGTAGTATGCTTTTTGATCTGGCTTCCTGGTGTATCCGCCTGATCGTGGAACGGTGAGGACTTCGTCGCCCAGCAAATCCCAAACGGGCGAATTGTCAGAAAATTCCCTTGACATGTAGAGGAGGAGTTCCAGGTCGTTTTCCTTGCACGCGTTAACGAGCTTCGTCAATTTTGGTCGATTTTCTTCTGTCACGTATGGGTAGGATTGATATGGGGACCAGTGCTCATGGAAGCAGATGGTCCTGGCGCCTAGGTGGCGAATCCATTTCAGGTACGGCATACGATCAACAGCCCCCCAGCTGATGCAATTGCCGAACTTGCCCGTGGTCGTGGTCGGATATTGATAGCCCCTGGGGGATAGGCCGGTAAGAATCTCGGGCGTGTCAAAATGCTCCAGAAGCGTCGTGTGAGCATCCTTCGCATAGGGGCCGAATGGGGCGACAGGCGGTCGTTCGACGTCCAGGATCCTTAGTTCGTCAATGGAGCCTTCGGGCGTGTTGTCGCCAACGAGCAGGATGCCCGTGGCTGGATCGTCAGGAATCATACCCTTGTTTTCGGTCTCAAAGGCAAGTTCGCCGTTGACATAGAGTCGCACCTTGTCCTTCCAGGTCATGGCGAGATGGAACCACTGGCCCGGTTCCCAGTCGATCTGCTTGCCTGGGGCGAACAGGACAGTTCCGCTTTTGCGCGACCAGACAACGGGGCCTTGGACGAGTTCGTTCCAGTAGAAACCTGCGTTCGTACTTGTCATTGCGGAGGAATTTTCCTCGTGCCAGCGCATGGTTACGATGCTGTGGTTGGTTCCGATTTTCCGTTCGTTACGTGGGATCCCTCGTTCCCGTTGCGGGTATGCAGGTCGATACCAGCATTCGATGGTTCCCTGGCTTTGGTTGACGAGGTTTTTGAGCGGCCAAGTTTTTGGCTCTGCTCGTCTGATGTCGCTTAGTCGTTCAGGCAAGCCATAGTTGCCCGAGTGCACGATCCTGTAGTCCCAGGCGTCTTTTTCCGGGACTTTTACAGGCGTAGGCTGGAAGCCGAATGTGTAGTCCAGTGGCTTTTGCGAGGTGAATTTGCCGTCGATGATTGTGCAGATCAGGGTAACTGGTTTTCCGTTTTGCGGTGGCGTGATGGTCAATGCGGATTTGTTTTCGTAGGGGAACCAATTTTCCTGGGATTCGCAGAACCATGAGAAGCCCCGTTCTTCGTTACCCATCCAGACATAGGGTTTGAACGGGTGAACCCATCCATTTTCTGGTAGTGCCGCGCTGTTGGAGATGCTTCCCCAGCGTCCAGGGTAGTGGTAAAGGTACTTTGCAATTGTTCCCTTGAAGGGGATTTCAAGGGTGATGTTTTCCAGGGTTCCACGGGGATCCAGCTGGAGGTCGCATCGAACCATTGCGTCGAATTCCACTGAAATGGTTCCTTTCAAAGTCATTCCCGTCGTTGATGTCGCGTTGATCTGGAATGTCGCATGGGTTTCCTTGGTTTCAGTTGTCTTGATATTGTCGAATTTCCAATTGATGGGTTTTCCGTCATGGAGTCCCTTGAGTTGTATGGGTTGCGCGAGGAGTTCGATGTTTCCGTTTTTGACTTGGGTAGGGAACGGAGATTCCACGAACTGGATTTCATTTTGTCCTGCGATGACAGTTCGTTGGTTTGTTTTGTCTTCCTGGAGTTTGACTGGCACCCAGGGTGCTGGGACCTTGTCGCTAAGCCCTTCCTTTGTACCTAGCCATTCTGGATTGAGCGGGTTTTCAAGTTTGAGTTCATCGGTTGCCCTTTGCGTCTCGTCTTGTGCGATTCCCTTGATGACGAGATTTCCCTTAGGCAATTCGGCGGCCTGAAATTCCGCTAGGTAGTCCTTGTTGTCACCCGGGGTGACTTCTCGAGTGATTTTTCGATTGCCGTCACCGGTGATTTCATAGGTTATTTGGGCGGCATCGAAGGCTGGTTTTGCCGTCAGTTTGATTACTTGTTTCCCGATCAGCGTGGCTGCTTTGATCGCAAGCGGCTTGGGAATGGTGAACTCGACTTTGCGTGTGAATACAGGGGCATTTCGCTGGTTTTTGAGCATGATCTCGAGGCTGTAGGTTCCCGGGATTGGTGGTACTTCGGCGTCAAAGACGGGTATCGCTTTGGTGCCGATGGCTTGTTTGATCGTTTTTCGTTGGGTGAACGTACCTGGATTTTGCTGGTTTTCGACGTGGAGGGTGGCTTCCAGCGTGTATGGCTGTGGATTTTGCGTCTGGTAGTGGAATTGGAATCCGTGTTCGATGATCGATTGGAGGGTGAACGTTGACAATGATGGGACGGGTTGGTTGGTCAGGATAGCGTGTGCAAAATCCTCAGCTCTGTGGAGGCGTCGCCCTCGCATCGTGCTCCAGGTCAGGATGCCGCCAAGGTACTTTGAGTTAACGGCGATGTTGATGCCGAAGACATCGGTCGGCGCCTTCTCAAGGCCCAGGGTGGTCCAGGGGATTTCCACTTCGGCGTACCAGCGACCAGGCGTATTCTTGGCGGCTGCGGTCCATACGCCGTCGAAGGACTTGTCACCCTGGATGCTGTCAAACCTAACCCCCAATGCGTTGACCACAAATTGGTAGTTCTTCCCATGGGAATGGGTTGGATCAAGATGGATTTCTACCGAGTCGTCCTCCCAGACAGCACCGTCAAAATCCGTCGCCTTTGCGATGGCGAGCTTGCCGGGTTCAAGTGGGGTTTCGACCGCAATCTGAAGAGCCTGAGGAGTCCACTTCAAGTACGCAATCGGTTGGTTGTCGACAAGCTTGCTGCCGACAAATTGGATGAATCCAGTACAAATTGCCGCGTCCTGCCACTCGTTTGCGCTGATCGAACCGTCGATTACGACCGGAGTTGTCGCTTTGGGAATCTGTGATCTCGTCCATTTCGAGTTGTCTGCTGGTCCTGCGGTGACCGCGACGGCGATGAGGCATGTGGCGTAAAGCAGTCGTTTCATCATGGAACTCCTATGTGAATGGGTGGCATGAAAAAAGCGCTTGGCATAGTTTAGTTATGAGAAATGGGATTTGCAAGGTTGATGCTTGGTGGCAGGTACAAATTTTAGTGATTCTCTTGCGTGTCTTTTATGGGGGCATTATATTTTTATTCTAATTGTTCCTACGACTCCTTCGCAAAATCTTTTTGATGTGACGAAGGGGGCTATGGAGAAACGCGAGGTTCTTGGACTTTGTCGCAGCGAATAGGCAAGTTCAGAAAACGTCGGCAAATCTGACTTGACAAAAAACTGCCGAGTTTGCCACTTACTGGAGAATGGTCTTCGGGGATGAATTTAACAAGTTGTCTGATGATTTCGTTGACCGTCGTCAATGGCGCTATGATCCGCCGGAGAGTTTGACGTCGGTAGGGATGACTTATGCCCGTCGTCTTGAGTTGACTTCACCTTCGAATCCCTTTCATCTTGAGCGTGGCGGTGTTTTGGAGACCTTGGTTGTTGAGTACGAGGCCTACGGCGAGTTATCCTCCGATGGTTGCAATGCGATCTTGGTTACTCATGCCTTGTCAGGGGATGCCCATGCTGCGGGTTGGGACGGCGAGGCGCGTCGTCGCGACCGGCAATGGCGCTTGCGTCGCCCAGGCTGGTGGGATGGGATGATCGGTCCTGGGAAGCCGTTGGATACGAATCGATTCTTTATCATTTGCGCCAATGTCATCGGAAGTTGCTATGGCACGACGGGACCCGCCAGCATCAATCCCGCCACGGGGAAACCCTACGGGTTGAGATTCCCAGAAGTGACCGTGGGAGATTGGGTCTGCATGGAGGCGATGTTGCTGGATCGATTGGGAATCGACCAGTTGTATGCCGTCTGCGGAGGATCGCTCGGTGGGCAACAGGCGCTTGAATGGGCGCTGAGATTTCCCGATCGAGTTGGAAAATGCCTGGTGCTTGCGTCAGGCCCTAAACTGCCGACGCAAGGGGTCGGATTCAATGCCGTTGGACGACACGCCATCCTGCACGACCCGTATTTCCGTGGCGGAGACTACTATGGACATGCGGAGCAACCTCGGCATGGACTTGCGGTGGCACGAATGCTCGCTCACATAACCTACCAGTCGGGAAAGCAAATGGACAGCAGGTTCGGGCGGAAATTGCAGGAAGAGAGTCTGAAGAAGGGGTGGTACGAGGTCGAGTATGCTGTTGAGAGTTATCTCAACCATCAGGGGCGCGCCTTTGTCGAGCGCTTTGACGCCAATAGCTACCTTTACATGACCAAGGCAATGGATCATTACGATGCGGCCGGGGCATGGGGCGACGGGGATTTGTGGCAGGCGTGCAAGCGCGTGAAGGCAGAAATGCTTGTGGCCACTTTTTCAACCGATTGGCTTTATCCGCCGGAGGAAAGCTCCTTGTTCGTCAAGGCCTTGCTTGCCAACAGGATACCTGTGACGTATGTGAAGATTGACAGTATCTATGGTCACGATGCATTCCTGCTGGAGGTGGAGCGCGTCGGTCGAATGTTGCGTGCATTTTTGTTGTCTCCCATGCCTTCCCGTCGCACTCGAGTTCCAGAAAGCGGAGGTGGTTTATGATGAAGGATGAGGATTTCAACAAGTTGCCTTCCGGTCTCGGCGAGTTTTTCCGCAGTTTGGGTGTTCGTTCAATCGACAGCACGTTTGATCAACTGCGCGATCTAGCGAATCGCCAGTTGTCTTTGGGAAGCAGCGGTCATTACGAGTCCCATGCTCCCAAGCGTTGGGAAGATAGTTTGATAGAGGGCTTGGTTAAGACTGGCGATCGCGTGCTGGACTTGGGATGCGGCGACGGCGAGCTGTTGGTTCGGTTGGTGTATCGTTGCGGCGCCGAGGTCCAGGGCATTGAAACCAACGAGGACCTGGTGATTCGCTGCATCGAACGCGGTGTTCCAGTATGCCACGACGACTTGGAGCAAATGCTGAGAATCCTTCCTGACAGGAGCTTTGACATTGCCGTGATGGAGAATACGCTGCAAACGCTGGTCCACCCGCTGGATGCCTTGAGGGGCATGCTCAGGGTGGCGCGGATCGGTGTCGTCTCATTCCCGAATTTCGCCCATTGGAGTGTGCGCTTGACGTTTGGTTTGGGTGGTCGGATGCCGGTGACGTCCTCGTTGCCGCATACTTGGTACGATACGCCAAATATCCATTTGTGCAGCATCAACGATTTCATGGATTGGGTAGTCGGAGACGACGTTGAGGTTCTGGAGTCGTGGGTGCTTGTGGAAGGGAAGGTCGAGAAGTTCAATGGGGACGACCACAACAAGACCGCAGAGCAGGCCATGTTCGTCATTAAAGGGAGGGAGCCCATACCCGAAGGAGAAGATCGATAATGGCAGGTGACACGAAACGACCTAAAATCTGGATCTTCTCCGGTGAAGCCAGCGGCGATGACTATGGATCTGGATTGGCCAGGGCATTGAAAACGCTGAGACCGGATGTGGAATTGAAGGGAATGGGCGCGGAAAAAATGCGCTCTGCCGGCGTGGAATTGATGGTCGATTCCACCGAGCTGGGAATCGTCGGCTTCGTTGAAGTTCTCAAGCATCTCCCGTTTTTCATTCGATTGCTGGGCGACATGGTTCGTCGTGCCGAAGCTGAACGTCCTGATTGCGTGGTGTTGATTGACTATCCCGGCTTCAATTTGAGGTATGCCGAGCGTTTGCATCGCCTTGGCATCAAGGTCGTGTACTACATCAGTCCCCAGGTCTGGGCTTGGAAAGCGGGCCGGATTCCGAAGATTGCCGCGAATGTGGATCGGATGCTGTGCATTTTCCCATTTGAACCCAAGGTGTATTCCGGGACCTCGTTGCGAGCCGAGTTTGTTGGGCATCCTCTGTTGGAGAGCTTGTCGCCTTACACGTCTCGTCCCGAATCGCGCGACGACGATCTCGTTGTATTGTTGCCTGGGAGTCGTCGCTCCGAGATTAGCCGTTTGCTGGTACCCTTGGTTCGTGCGGCTTCGATTGTCTCGGAGCGTCATCCCCGGCTTCGGTTTCATTTGCCGATGCGCAACCAGGCTGGAATCGAGTTTGCGAAGGGGATTTTGGAACGGGAGTTTGGCGAAGGGCCGATGCCAACGCTTGAGTTTAGCAGCGGCGATGCGCGCGAGTGGTTGCGGCGCGGCATCGCCGGAATTGCCGCCAGCGGGACGATTACCGTGGAGGCAGCCATTCTGGGCTGCCCGGTGGTGGTCGCATACAAATTGAATTGGTTGACTTGGGAATTTGCGAAGCGAGTGGTGAAACTTCCCTCGATTACGATCGCGAACCTGGTTACAGGCAAGACGGTTTTTGAGGAATGCCTGCAAAAAGACGCCAATCCCGAGCGATTGGCGGAGGCATTGGAGGCGATATTGCCTGGCGGGTCGCGTCGCGTTGAAGTTTTGGAAGGGATGCGGAGTTGCGTTCGCGAATTGGGCGAAAATTGGCCTGTGAGCAGGAATGTGGCATCCCATGTATTGGAGGTCGCAGGATTTGCGGCTAGAGGTGAGTGATGAGTGATCCGATTGGTGTAACGATTTTGGGAAGCGGGAGTTCGGGGAATGCAATGGTTGTGCATTGCGGCGACGAGGGGATTGTCATTGATGCCGGATTCAGCTTTCGGGAATTCAAGAAGCGATATCGGCAATCTGGTTTGCCCAAGGATCTGAAATTGCGTGGCATCCTTGTGACTCACGAGCATACGGATCATATCAAGGGATTGAGAGTGTGCTCCAATGAGCTCGATATTCCTATTTTTGCGACTCGGATGTGCGCTGATGTGTTGCGGATGCGTGACAGCCAGCTTGGGCAGATGAGCCTGATTGCCGCTGGAGGTCATTTCAGCCTTGGCGGCTTTAAAGTCGTCCCGTTTTCGGTTCCTCATGATGCGAACGATCCTGTCGGCTACGTGATATGCCGTGGGTCGTGCAGGGTTGGGATTGCTACGGACGTTGGGAATGCGAACAGCACAGTCAAGTATGAATTGCGGAATTGCGATACTCTGGTAGTGGAAAGCAACCATGACTTGAACATGTTGGCGGCTTCCCAAAGGCCGTGGAGCCTGAAGCAACGAATCATGGGCAACCGTGGGCATCTAAGCAATGTCGCGACGGCTGAACTCCTGGGAGAAATCCTGGGGGAAAACACCCGTAACGTCATCCTTGCGCATATAAGCCGGGAATGCAACAAGCCCGAAATCGCCATGGACAATGCCAGAAAACAACTGGAACAGATGGGCAGAAATGATATCAATCTGACCTATGCCACACAGGAAAACCCACTGGAAACAATCTGGAACTGAATTATTGGAGAGCTGACTTTATGAATCGCCCGTTGATTGGAATCACTGCAACTTATAATGAACAAAGCGGCCTTAGCGGCAATTATAACGGCTACTCAAAGGCGGTTCTATGCGGTGGCGGAATCCCGTTGTTCATCCCTTGCATCGAATCCTTGCAGGAAGTCAAGTCGTACTTGAAGCGACTGGATGGATTGATCCTTTCAGGTGGACCGGACCTCAATGCAAGTTGGTACGGATTGGAAAACCACCCGGAAATGGAAATTATGGCGAAAAGACGGGAAGACTGGGACATGGCACTCGCAAAAGAAGCGGTTGACAATGGAAAAATCCCACTGCTTGGAATCTGCCTCGGTATCCAGGAGCTCAATGTCGCATGCGGTGGGACGTTGCTCAGGCACGTTCCCGAAGATATTGGGACAACCGTGGAGCATCGGCGAGTTACCCCTGGAGTCGAAACCTACCATGAAGTGACCATCGAAGAACATAGCGAGCTGGAAGGCATATTGGGAACTAGTGTACTGACCTGTAACTCCTCGCATCATCAGGCGGTTGGGCAGGTAGGAAAAGGCTTCAAGGCCGTGGCATGGACAACGGATGGTTGCGTGGAAGCAATCGAACCAATCAATGGATTAAAGGATCGATTCGCTTTTGGAGTCCAATGGCATCCCGAAAGAATCGTCGATCAACCCAAACAAGATCTCATTTTTAAAGCACTTGTCCAAGCTTGTTTGTAAAAAAATCAAAAATAAATTCGAAAAAAACTTGCATAGTTTTGAATTAGGCATATTTTACAGAATTTAGAACTAGAATCATCATTTTAGGGTGGTGGTTTAGTTGGGTCGCCTGGTGTGTGATCCCTTTCTAATTAAGAATCCGGAAAGTGAAAAAAAGGGTTCGCATTGATCCAAGATCGGAGTGTTTGAAGATGGCGAAGAATTTGTATGTCGGCAATTTGAGTTACAGCGTTACCGACGAAATGTTGAACGAGCTTTTCTCTCAGTACGGGAAGGTTGACAGCGCTCGTGCGATTACTGACCGTGAAACTGGTCGCAGCAAGGGTTTTGGTTTTGTTGAGATGCCGAATGACGCCGAAGCAATGGCTGCCATCGAGGCACTGAACGGCAAGGAACACTTGGGTCGCGCATTGACTGTCAACGAAGCAAAGCCCCGCGAACCACGCCAGGGCGGCTTCCGCAGAAACTACTGAGTTTCCCGTTAGGAAACAAAGTACATGACGTCCGCATCCGAGGTTTTCACCTGATGGCGGGCGTTTTTTTTGGTGCCCAAAAATTTCCCCTTTTGGGCACCTGCTTTTTCTTTTTTTGTGGCTCCTTAGAGCGTAAGGAATATAATTGCGGCGATGCCCAGGAGCAGTGCGCAGATTTTCTTGGGAGTTATTTTTTCCTTGAGGAAAATTGCGCTTAGTGCGAATGTGCCCAGGAAGCTCATTTGTGCGATTGGGTTGACGACGGATGCATTGCCTGTTGCATTCATTCTCGCCATGAAGAAGACGATACCCGAGACAAATACTCCAGACAGCAAGGCGGTCTTGATTTCGCCCTTTCCCGGGAGCTTGAGGTTTCGTTCGGTGACGAGGTGGTAAGCCAGTCCGCCCAAAACCCAGAAGAGTGCATTGATCGTTGTGACTCCGTTGACGTCAGCCTGATGGTCAAATCCATACTTGTAGGAGAGTCCCATTCCGGCTCTGAGCACGCAGGCCGCCAAAGAAAGCGCAAATCCAATTTTTGCCTTGCGGCGATCATGTTCGGATTGGCTAGTGTCATTATTCGTTGGAATGAAGGCAATGATGGCACCAAAGGCGCAGATGACGCCAATCAGGATTTGCGGCGTGATCGGTTCGCCTAGGAGAAAGAAAGCCCCGATGACGACCAAGACCATATTGAGCCTGAAGATCGTCGAACTGATTCCAGCACTCTGGTATTTCATCGATTCGATTAGCAGAATGTTGGAAGAAAGGGAAAGAAAGCCCGAAATCGCGCCCCAAAGGAGGGTGGCATGAAGAGTGGAAGCCTCGGAATATGGAAGCCAAACCATGAAGGCAAACCAAACAAGACCGACCATCATCACGAATGATCCCGTTGACTTCTTCTCCTCTTGAGTGCTATCGGCAAATAGCTTGAAGACAAAGTCGCTGAAAGCAGAGAAGAAAAGACAGCAAAGAGCGTAGATTATAGCCATGGAATAATAATGTAAAGAGGTGATTGGTGAAAAGTAGGTAAAAACATAATGTAATGCACAAATAAATAATTGTATGAAACTTTGGAGCCGTTAGACCTAAAAAAGCAGTTGAAACCTGGTTGTATTCTTAATCGGCTGATTATCAATTGGTTATAAATTTTATTACGTTAGCCATGTTGGTGAATTAAATTGAAGTGAGTCAGTCTTCTGTAGCGCCTTTACAAGGCGCCCCGGCATGGGGGCATCCTGTCCCCGGGCTGAAGCCCGGGGTTAAGCATGGTCAGGCGCCTACGGCGCAAAGCGAAGGGGAAAATTTAGATAATAATATTTGCAAAGCGTAGGATTTGCAGTAAATTAAATCTGTTTTTGTGCCGGAGTGGCGGAATGGCAGACGCGCTAGACTCAAAATCTGGTATCCGTAAGGGTGTGCGGGTTCGACTCCCGCCTCCGGTACCACTTACAAATCAAAGACTTGCGACTTTTCGCAGGTCTTTTTTTTTGCCTTTTTGGGGTTGCAAATGTACCCTATTTTTACATGAAAAACCATGCTTTTTCCCCTGATAAGTGGATTATAAGTGGATAACTTTTTTTGGCCTGTTTTTTGGCCTTTTTTGCCGTCTGTTTTATGGATGATGTTGCAGTCCGTCGAAACTTTCCACGAATGCCATTTCATGTTCTGGCGATGTTGGATAAGTGGATAAGTGGATAAAAGGGGATAAACATTTTTCACGCTCGGTCATGGTTCCGGCCTGATCCTGATCCCGGCCAGCTGCCTTGCTCCTTTGCTTATCGCCTGTCCAAAATTGGACTACCGCAAAATATCGCTGACGGTCTGGCCTGGTTACGACGGCGCAATTTTGCGCCATCATTTGAACGGGCTGACTTTGACACTTTGACAAAAAAAGAAAGTGTGTGTTTTGGCCTGATTTCGTTGTAACGTCTGCCCTGCCTTGAAAAGCCTTATGTAGTACCTTTTGCTTTCCCGGTGTGAATAACGTGAAAAAAATGTGAAATTTGGTTTTCAAGACGAGATATTGGCCTGGTGCGGGCTGTCGCGACCCCTGCCCTGCACAATCCCCGGCAAGTACCTTTTCAAGCGGTCATGGTGCAAGGTGCAGCTGCTGCTGGTGGCGGTGGTGGTGGTGGTGCGGGGTGCGGTTCCTGCCTGGTTCAATCGCTGACAGTTCCGGCAATGCTTTGCATCGGCCTGGTGCCATCGGTGCCGGTGTGATCCTGATAAAGGCAATCAGCTGATTAGAACGCAATCCGGCCAGCTGTCGGGGCAGGGTGTTGCTCTTGGGCAATAGGTTTCCCGCCCTGGCTGGTAACGATGCAGGAACACGCGTTTGCTTTACGTTTCCCGCGTCTTTGCCCTGGTGCCGGTGTGATTGCCTGATTCAGTCTTATTTGCTGATTCTGGCGATTTGTGAGGCTTTACCGTCCATTCAATATATGGAACAAGTATTATCCTGTTCTTGTGCTGAATATTCAGTATAGTAAATTTATTCGCTGGTTTTCCTGACCTGCCCCCCTGCTTTTTCCTGCCGGGTGCCAATATTGCCTTTTTCCCGGCTGGCTTTTGGTCATGGTGTCCACGTCCGGCGCTCCTGCTTTGCGATCTGGAGCAGTTGGGTTGC
>JAGVUR010000044.1 GCA_019136135.1 Verrucomicrobiota bacterium | reverse complement strand
AAATTTTCCCAAAAAACGCGATTTTTTAGTGATGCAAATAAGGCTTTAGCCCACCCAACCGTAAGGGGGCCTCCGCCCCTGAATGTAGTGTGCGCGAGGAAGCGAAAGAAGTTGGGATGGTGGCGGAGTGGGTTGGGGGTCTGACGGGTCTGACGGGTCGGACGGGTCGGACGGGTCGGACGCTGTGCTTTCTTCCGGAAAACCGCCTGGAGCCAATGCTTTGGAAACTTGACCCTAATCAATCCTTTGCATCTTGGTAGTCTTGGAAGAAGTTTGGATGCTCCTCATTCCATTGGCGCGTGAAAGCCGCCGGGTAACGTTTTATGAGGCGGGAAACAAAGCTGGTGATTTTTTGGGCGTCCAGGATGATGCATTTCGCGTTGCCGAATACTCCTGTGTCATAGGCTCCGATGGTCTTGAAGTGGTTCTCCAGCTTGCCGTAGTATGACGAATGCCCTCCTATGTGCCGTCGGGAGGGGACGGGGATCGACCGACCATCGTAATCGATGCTAACCAGTTGCTGGTGGCTTTCCGAGAGAACGTCCGTTGCCTGTGCCCATTCTTCGACGCCGTGCAAGATTGTGTTGGAGGAGATGCTTGCCCCTATGAAGATGATTTTTGCTCCCGATGCCGCCAAGCGTCCCCAAGGCGAGTAGCGATGGCAAGGCGAGTCGAAGCGCTCATGCCCCTCGGTCAGCACATCGGCGTACTTGCCGAGGGCGGCGATGGAATGGGTGGGATGCAGCGAACGAATCACGCCAGGTCGTTGACGGAACAATTCCGGGAGGATCCCGACCACCGAAGGGGTCAGGCGAACGTTGTAAATTGGACTTTCGGCGTTGACATTGCTCCAGGTCAGCGTGGGAAGCGCCAGCAATCCGTCATCCTTGAAGTAATCCGACAAGACATCAAGGACCGTGTCTGCCCGTCCATCTACGTCTCCAATGGATTTCATCGAAGAATGTACGAGGACTGTGTCGTTTCGCTTAAGCCCCATCTTTTCCAGGTCTTTGGTCAGCGTTGAATAGGTATGCATGTGATTATTCCTGTTCGCAAAATGTCCCGGAGTTGTTGCGTCCACTTGCCATCCAGCTCTACAAATAGAGCGGATGCATCGCCACTCGGCGAATGCCTCCTTGCTCGGATATAGTCTAGTTGTCCGTGTTCGTTTTTCAACTTCCTATTTTGAAAATCGACCACGTTGACGCGGCGAAGACTCCCTCTTATCCCTTGAGCACTGCCAATGGCGTGAGTCGTACAATTGGCCCGACCAGGTCGTCCTGGGCTGCCATGACCTCGTCGATCGGCTTGTATGCCTGCGGTGCCTCTGAGAAGTCCATCTGCCCCTTCTGCCGTTTCCCGAAGCCCTTGTATTTCGACCATCTTTCGAATGCGATTCCTTCCATTGCGGCATCGCATTCTTCCATCGTCAGTGTCCTGTTGGCCTCCATTCTGCCCATTCGCCTTCCCGCGCCATGCGAGCAGCTGTTGAACGACTCCGGGTTTCCCAGCCCTCGTACGATGTAGCTTGCGGTTCCCATTGATCCCGGAATGATTCCGAGTTCGCCTTTTTTAGCGCTGGTCGCTCCTTTTCGGTGTATGATGAAGTCCTCGCCATGGTGCTTTTCCTGTGCGGCGTAGTTATGATGGATGTTGATTTCCTGCAGGAAGGAGGCTTTGGGGAAGATGTCGGAGATCGTTTGCTTGAATGCCGCCATCATTCTTCGCCGGTTTTCAAGTGCGTAATCCAATGCGAACATCATATCACGGAAGTAGTCTCGTCCTTCCTGGGTATCCATCGGCAGGAAGGCGAGGTCGGGATCGGGCAACGCGACCTTGAATGAGGCGTTCAGCTTCTTGGCGATCGCCTGGTAGTGCTTCTCGACCCGCTGCCCAAGGTTCCTGCTGCCGGAATGGACCATCAGCCAGATGAAGCCATCCTCGGAAGTCTGGAGTTCGATGAAGTGGTTTCCTCCACCCAAGGTGCCCAGATTCTTGCGGTCCAGTTGGTTTGGGAAATCGCATACCTTCCCGTTGCGGTCAAGGTACTCCTCGAAGCCTTCCCATTCCTGGGCGAACTTATGGGAGACACCTTCGCCAACTGGTATCCGTTCCTTCAATGCCCCCAGCAAGTTGCGTCGATCCGGCATCGCCTCCATTTTCTTGGCAGGGATGTCGGTTTGAACCGCGATCATTCCGCAACCGATATCGACTCCCACTGCGCTTGGCAGCACTGCATGTCGAGTTGCGATCACTCCTCCGATTGGCATTCCGTATCCAACGTGGCAATCGGGCATCAGCGCCACGTGTCTTTCCACTGCGGGATGGCATGCCAAGTTGATAGCCTGCTGCATGGCGCCTTCCTCGACATGTTCGCACCAGCTCTTGATGGGGACTCTTTGATTATCGTTTTTCACAACCCATTTCATTTTATCACCTCTTAGATAGTTTGATTTCCATGTACTGTTACCTCGCAGAGATCCTTGTCAATTTCAACAATGTCGATTTCATAATCCAGGAATTGTCCAATTATTACCTTGTTTGTCTTTGAATGCATCGAGAGTTCTCCTGTCCTGTATGTTCCTCCTTTTCCAAGTGCCAAGGGAAGCATGAGTTGGTCTGCCAGGAACTTTCCCGCCACCCAGGGGCTTCGGAGATACTGGCGTGTCATCTTGGCAACGTGGTCTGCGACGTTCTTCCTGGACGTTCCGAAGCTGCCGCAGAAGCTGAACAGCTCCGTCACCTCGGAAAAAGCCGTTTCCGCAAAAAGCACATTTCCCGGTCCCCTGGAGTCAACCTCGAGAATCATTTCTTCGAAAGGCATGATCTCTGCAAGTCCGGTCCGGAAGAACCTCAGTTCGTCTTCGAGGATCGCTCGATCCAGGCCACTGCCAATGGCAGTTATCCGCGCTTCCTGGAGTTCCCCGCGCTGAGTCAACGCAAACTGATTCCAGGCCCGGACAGGCTTGACCGAAAGAGTTATCATCCCGCCACCAACAGGGTAGAACCCCCACCGATCAAGCCTGCAGTCCGCCTCAATGCCCATTTTCCTAAGGCATGGGAGATACACGCGCTCGAAAAAATCGTATGTAGGGGCACTGGTGGTATGGGTGCCGCCTTCGAGGATTACCCGTGAAGGAACATCGGCAAACAACAAAACCGGAAGAATCGCCTGTGCCAGCAACAGGGTATTGCCGGCGGTTCCGATGGCGAACCGGTAGTCGCCGCCGCAGATTTTCCCTGGGCGGAATTCCAATACCGATGAACCCAATTCGGCACCATGCAGTTCGCCTCCGCAGATCTCCGTGACCGCCTTCGCGCAAGTCAGGTGCTGGCGCATCAGGCCGGGTTTCTTGCGGTTGGAGCGAATATTCTTGATGCAAAAGGGCTGTCCCGTTATCGCCGAAAGGCTCAGCGAGGTTCGGAGAACCTGACCGCCGCCCTCGCCAACTGAACCGTCAATATGTTTCATGGTGCTTTTCCTTGATTCTATGAGAATGAATGTGAAATTGTCAATTTAATTATAAGCAAATGTCGTGCCAAGTTGTAAAAAATGACGGAAATCGCTGGGGAATCAATTCGGATTCCTGCTTGTCCAGATATGTGAGGGCAGCAGGAGCCAACATGAGTTTTTTCCTCTCGGCGGTTGGCAAACATAATAAGATAAGTGTAAATTATTAGAATATCAACGAATGATTAGAAAAATTACTAGTATTTATATGATTTGGCATTAATCGATGAAGAACATTTTATATTCGTTTTTGGGGACTTCCCTTGATGTTCCCCGCAAAAAGAAGCAGCGCTGGTCGTACTGGCGTCCATCTGTCGCTCTTGCGTTGCAGGATGACATTCATTTTGACGAGTACCACATTTGGTATGACACTCGCTTCCAGCTGCTGTTTGAGGCTGTTCGCGCCGACATTTTGGAATGTTCTCCTGACACTGAGGTTTTCGGCGAGGTCCTTGATTTGCACGATCCATGGGACTTCGAGGAAGTTTACAGTCGGTTGTACGACTTCAGCCGCGCCTTGGATCCGCAGCCCGAGGAGCACCGATACTATATTCATATTACCACGGGAACGCATGTCGCGCAAATTTGCCTGTTTTTGCTGAACGAATCACGTCATCTTCCTGGATTGCTTATTCAAACCTCGCCGGACCGTGAAAATCCTGCCTGCGGCAACTATACGTTGATTGACCTTGACCTTTCCCGATACGATCTTTTGGCGAAGCGATTTGCGATGGAACGCCAGGACGACTTGGCCTTTCTCAAGTCCGGCATTGAGACCCGCAACGAGTCCTTCAACCGCCTGATTGAGACGATCGAGCGCGTGGCGGTCCGTTCACGGGAACCGATATTGCTGGCCGGGCCGACCGGCGCCGGAAAATCCCGCCTTGCCAAGAACATCTACGAGCTGAAGAAGCTGAACAGGCAGGTCACCGGCAAGTTTGTCGATGTCAATTGCGCGACCTTGCGCGGCGACCAGGCGATGGCGGCGTTGTTTGGGCATACCCGCGGGGCTTTCACCGGTGCCGTCAAGGATCGTCCTGGATTGTTGAAGACGGCGGACAACGGTGTTTTGTTCCTTGACGAGGTCGGGGAACTTGGTCTTGACGAGCAGGCGATGCTCTTGCGGGCCATTGAAGAGAAGGTGTTTTTGCCTTTGGGTTCTGACCAGGAGGTTGGCAGCCAGTTCCAGTTGATATGCGGAACCAACCGCGATTTGGAGACGGCTGTCGCGTCCGGGCGTTTCCGCGAGGACTTGTATGCCCGCATTAACCTTTGGCGTTTCCGACTTCCCGGCCTGGCGGAGCGGCGTGAAGACATCGAACCGAATATCGAGTACGAATTGGAGGAATACTCGCGTCTGAACGGACAGCGAATTTCCTTCAACAAGGAGGCCTGGCGTGAATTCCTGGAGTTTGCCGGCAGGCACGACTGGAGGGGGAACTTCAGGGAACTCAATGCCACGATCACGCGGATGGCGACGTTGGCTCCTGGGGGACGAATCGACCTGGCGACCGTCAAGGCGGAGACGGAACAATACCATCCAGTCGTTCAGCAGGATCAGGATGATTCCCTGAAAAGCCTATTGGGGGATGACTATCGACAGCGCTACGACCTTTTCGAATTGTCCCAGCTTCGGGAAGTCCTGAAGGTTTGCGCGGAATGCAAGACCCAGTCGGAGGCTGGTCGAAAGCTTTTCGCTGTCTCCAGGCTTGCCAAGAAATCGACCAACGATGCCGATAGGCTGGGAAGATACCTGGCGAATTTCGGAATCAAGTTCGCTGATCTCCAGAAGTGATGCTGGATTTTCGCTTTTGAACTGGCAGCAGTTTAGGTACGGGCACCCGGGGTGCTCGTACTTAGGCGGTGTCGCTGGTCAAGGGGAAAAATGGCGCATTTCTAGTCGGACAAGTCGGACAACTCGGACAACTCGGACAAATTTGCCCTGTTGCGGAATGCGACAGTTTAGGTACGGGCACCCGGGGTGCTCGTACTTGAAAGGGGCGAAGAAATCAGGTGGAGATAATTGGCGAGGCGTCCCTTGTTGGACCAGATGGATGGCAGAGGTTCCTAGTCGAAAATTGATACTTTTGTTTCGTTCTAAAATAGGTATGGGAAAATGACTTCCT
>JAGVUR010000050.1 GCA_019136135.1 Verrucomicrobiota bacterium | reverse complement strand
CTACGGAAGACCGACACATTTCAATTCACCAATATGGTGAACGGAATAAAATTTCTAACCATATGATAGTCAATCAATTAGGAACAAAATCCAGTTTCAACTGCTTTTTTTAGGTTTACCTAAATCATTCCAATGTCAGCACGACTTTGCCGATATTTTCGCATCTACGGAGCACGCCGTGTGCCTCGTCGGCTTGTTGCATTGGGAAGACCGCATGGATATTTGTAATCAGTTTACCCGATGTAAAGTGCGGCCACAATTTTGTCTGCAACGCCTTGAGGATATCGGCTTTTTCCTGTGATGTACGGCTTCGGAGGGTGCTTCCGATCAATCGGATCCGTTTTCTCCAAACTGTTTCCAGGTTGATGGTTGTTTCGGCTCCGCCCATTGTGGCGATCATAATCCATCTGCCTCCGAAGACCATGTTCTTGAAGCACTCACCCATCAGCTTGCCGCCAATGCAATCGAGAGCCACGCTCGGCGGATTGGCCTCGATGACGGGACGCACGTCCTCAGTCCGATAATCAAGCACAAAATCCGCACCCAGCTTCTTGACGAAGGCGGCTTTTTCAGGCGAATCGATCGTCGTGATCACCTTGGCGCCCATCAACTTGGCGAATTGGATTGCCGCCAAGCCTACCCCGCTGGCGCCTGCCTGCATGTAGAAGACGTCGCCAGGCTTCATTCCGCCGGCTTCCATCATCAAGTTCAGATATACCGTGCACCAGACCTCGGGCAATGAACCTGCTTCGACCATCGACAAGCCTTCAGGAATCGGAACGACCATCCCGGCTGGAACCGTCACCATCTCCGAATACCCGCCACCGCCTAGCAACGCGCATACCTTGTCACCTGCCTTGAAGAAAGAATTGGCTGGGGCTTCCAAGACTACGCCAGATGCCTCCAAGCCACACCATTGCGGCCAATCCGGAGGAGATGCGTAAAGCCCGTCCTTCTGCATCAAGTCCGCACGGTTGACAGCGGCGGCGGCCACCTTGATCAAAACCTCATCAGCCTTGCGTACCGGATCCGGAACTTCGCTCCAAACAAAATTCCGTTTCTCATCGATTATCATCGCTTTCATGGTTTTCTCCTGTTATTTTCTAGGGTTTTCAACTCAAAGGTAAGACTTGATGATCTCAAGCTGCATCGCAACTTCGGGAATCATCTCGTTCACGTACCGAATCGTCGAAGCACGACGGCTGATGTCACGCTCAACATCACGCAACATCAGCAATGACGTGAACACAATTACCTGCATCCGAACCAAACGACGAGCCAGCAATTCCGACTGCGACGACAACGGGCCTTCGACCAAGCCAATCCCCTCGTCCATCAAACCTCTTGCGGCCTTGACCTTTGCCGCAAGACCAGCCAAAACCGCGTCATCATGGCCGATTCCTTCCAATTCGTCCAGAACCGGATCCAATACATGGGTCATCACGCCGCCAATCGCAGCAACAACCTGCAACTGAGTCGTGCCTTCGTAGATGTTCAAGATTCTCGCATCGCGATACATCCGTTCGACCTCGTGCTCGCACATGTATCCCTTCCCGCCGAGGCACTGGATGGCATCGTACGCCACTTGATTCGCCATTTCCGTCGTGAAGAATTTTGACATCGGGGTCAGGAGCGCGGTCAATTTCGTATAGACTTTCGTCTTTTCCTTCGCTTCTGCATCTCCCCTGTTCGCCAGCGACCTCTCTTCGTATCCGTCCCTCAAGTCAACGTACTTGCTTGTCTCGTAGAGTAGCGTGCGTCCTGCCATCACCTGGGCATCCATCCGTTCAAGCATGTCGCGAACTGGAGGAATGTCGCAAAGCTTCTTGCCGAACTGGATTCGTTGCGACGTGTAGTCCCACGACTTGCGGCGAGCCGCCTCGGCCAAGCCGACAGCCTGGGAGCAAATCGCCAAACGAGCGCCGTTCATCAAGGACATCACGTACTTGATCAACCCAAATCGGCGCTGGCCGACCAACTCCGCAGGGGCATTCGTAAACTCAAGCTCGCAGGTCGGAGATCCGTGAATTCCAAGCTTGTCCTCAATTCGGCTCACATGAATCTCAGGACATTTCCGCGCAATGAACATCGACAAGCCACGAGCGTCCTTCGTACCAGCTTCCGAACGCGCCAAGACCAACAAGACCGAAGCGCATCCGTTCGTGATGAAATGCTTGCGACCATTCAACAACCAAATGCCAGGACGAGCAGGATCCTCGACTGCTGACAATTGCGCCGACTGCAAATCGCTCCCCGCATCAGGCTCCGTCAACGCCATCGCGCCATCGTACTCACCACTCGCAAACCTAGGCAAATACTCGGATTTCTGTTCCTCGGAACCGAACTTTTGAATCGTCTGCGCGATGCTCTGCAAGCCAAACAAATTCTGCAATGACGCATCTGCGCGCGATACGATCTCGGTCATCATCGAATAGACAGTAACCGGGAAATTCAACCCGCCGTACTTGCTTGAGAGGGTCACTCCCGTCAATCCAGCCTCGCGCAGCTCGCGCAGGTTTTCCGTCGCCCCTGCCGGCAATTGCACCACTCCGTCTTTGCAATGGCACGACTCCAAATCAACATCAAGGGCGCGGGCGCTAATCCGTTCACCCGCCAATTCACCCAATTGTTCAAGGCGAAACAAATAATCCGATACCAGGGACGAGACATCAGCGACTTCGCCGTCAAGCAAGCTCACAATCTCGCCAAAGTCAAAGCCATTGAAGTGAAACTGCAGATCCGAATTGTCGTTGTAAAAATTCCTACCCATTGTTCTTTCGCCTATCTATTCCTGATATACGATTGCACCGCAAGAGGGACACTGCACTAATTTTGACTTCAACACATCCGAACGCTGCTGCGCAGTCACCTTCAGGTGGCAACGACCACAAGAGCCATCTTCCAGCGGTACTACACACGGGACCAAGGACGAATAGGTCTTCGATGAACGCAAGCGACTATACACGGATACGCAACTCCCGCATTCTGCGCCATTCGACACCGCCTGCTTTATAACCTCCTCCAGTTCGGCCACGACCCCTGGACGAGATTCGCTCAACTCGCCTATCAAACGCTCGCAATTCTTGCGACGAGTCTCCAAATCTTCCAATACGACTTGGGCACGCGCCTTGCCAGCGAGGAAATCCTTCTCGCGCAATGCTACCCTTTCCTTCAATTGGTCAATCTTGAACATCGCCTCCAATTGGCGCTCCTCTACCGCACCTATCGCCCGGTTAACCATTTCAATCTGCAAAAGAGCCGCACGATACTCGTCATTGTTCTTGATCAAAGCGGTCTTCGATTGGAAATCATGCTTCCTCGCCTGCAAAACGGCTATCTCGCTTTCAAACCCCTTCACCTCAACCTCGGCAGCCTTCAGTTCCTCCTGCGCCTCCAGCAATGCCATCGCCTCATTGCGATACTGCAATTCAGCCTGTGAACGCAACTGGGGAACCTCAGCCAATTGAGCGTGCATCTTCGACACGCGAAGATCCAATTCCTGCAACTCAAGAAGCTTCTCTATCCAGATTTCCATCGATTCTTCCTTCTATATTGATTCCTGATTCAGCTCCACACAACCTGTCACTTCTTCTTCGAGCTTTTCTTCGCTTCCCTGGAAACATATTGCCAATCACCAAGGGGATACGGCATGTCACGCAAGGCGTACCCCATGGAATCTGTCATGATCTTCGTGAAAATGCACAAGTCAAATGGCTGGCCATCTATCACGCTGGCACTGTGAATCAAAGCCATGTACGTGCGAAACATCTCTATCTCCAGGCAAAGGTGAAAACGAGAAGAATCAATCTTCTTCAAGACAGCCCATTCGTCGGCGGGCGATACAACGCTCTTGTCCGGCAACTGCAACATGAACTTCCCCTCATAGATCGTCACCGCGCTCGACCAGCCTTTCCGCTTGTACGCCTCATGCAACAACGCGCACAATACCAACTCATGACCCAAGCCACTGTCAACGACCTCCGACAAGAAAAACATCGGGAACTCGAAGGATTGGCTGTTGCGAGGAACCTTCAAGTCGAGCTTCCTGGCCGCATTAAGCAATTCAGACGAACGAGGAGATTCCAAATTCAAACGCTCGAAAAAGCCATCCAGCATCTCGTCAAGCGTCGCTTGAGTAAAGCGATAATCGTACACAATCGCCAACTCGCGCAAGATGTCCCAAAACGACTCGATGACATAGGAAGACATCATCTTGGTCAAATGGGAACATAGGCGACGCTGACGCAAAACATTCGATACCTGGTGGATCCGGCGACGTATCCGGGGATTCTCGCTGTCCTGCAAACGCAGCACAATCGCCTCCGAATCCGGATGGGCCAGCAACAGCTGCATCGCAACTACGCTGCTGCGACTGTCCGTGTCATCCAGCAATGATACAATCGTCCCTTCACTCGCATGCATGCTATTCGATTCTTCCATCATATCACCACTAAAACTTTGCAATCAACGCAATTCCTTCCCCAAACCAGCCTCTTCGTACACTTGAGCCTTTGATAAGATCTTGGCAATGTACTCGCGAGTCCCGGGATATGTGATCATGTCCAGCTCAAGGCACATCGACTCATCCTCGGGAAGCCACAGCTTCTCAACCTTCCCGCAACCCGCATTGTATGCAGCCAATTGCAAGATCTCGCGAGATTCGCGACCAGGCCACAGGCTCCCGGTCCAGCTCAAATACCAAGCGCCTATCTCCAAATTCAACTCGGGATCAAACAACTCCTCGCGACTCGGCTTCTCGCAACGATGGACGCGGGCCCAATCGTCAACGGCGCCATCCATCAACTGCATCAAGCCAACCTCGCCCTTCTTCCCAACCCGCGTCGGATCCAAACGGGATTCCTGCCACACCACAGCCTTAAGCAAAGAAGCAGACAGACCATGACGTGACGAAACCTCGACTATCAAACGATCCAACTCTTCAGAACTAATCACGCGTCGACGACAACCAGCCGCCAACATGACCAGAACCAGCACGATGATGAATCTGATGACACTGGACAAAATGGCCTCCTGATCCATTGAACATACAAATATTTATAATATATCCCACCCAAGCCGCCTTGTAAATTGAACCATAACAAAAAATGCCATCGACACCCTTTCCGGCACCGATGGCAAACCTTGGCATCTCCAAGGGGAGTCGAACCCCTGTTACCGGGATGAGAACCCGACGTCCTAGGCCACTAGACGATGGAGACGCAATAAAATCACTTAATAATCTACACCATATTCCATTCATTGCAAACAAGCCTAGCGAAAAAAACCGAAGCATTCCCCCGCTCGTCCCAACAAAAAGATTTTGTGTTGTTTTTGTGGGATGATACCAAATAAGGGCTATATTCTTAATGTAATCATGCCACATCACAGCACTTTCTATCAACCATAACCAAAGGACTTCAACATGCAGCCAAGATGGTCGAAAAAACAAGCCCAAGAATGGTATGATGCCCAACCCTGGTTCAGAGGGTGCAACTACATGAGCGCAGACTGCGTCAACAGAGTCGACCAATGGCAAGAGCTCGGATTCGAGGAAAGGCTCCGCACCGTTGACAAAGAACTCGATATCGCGCAAGAAATCGGCTTCAATTCCGTCAGGCTGATCGTACAATTTGAAGTCTGGCAGCAAGAGCACGACGGATTCATGAACCGCTTGGAGCGATACATCGAGATGTGCCACAAGCACCAGATCTCGGTCATGCTTTGCATCGCCAACGACTGCTCGGTCCCCAAGGCAATCTACGAACCCAAAAAGCTTGGCAAGCAGGAAGTCGACTGGGGCTATCACGGCGGCGTCAAGAAATCCCCTCACATGAGCCATTCCCAAGGACCTGGCTTTACCGTGCTTGACGATCCCGAGCTGGCGCCTCAATTCTACCAGATGACCGCCGAAATCATCGAGACGTACAAAAACGATCCGCGAATCGTCTTTTGGGATTTGATCAACGAACCTGGCGCCGCAGGACGAGGCGAAATCTCGCTCCCGATCGTCAAGAAGCTCTTTGAGATTGCCTGGGACATCAACCCGATTCAGCCCCTGACAGCCTGCATTTGGTCAAACATCATCGGCGGCGGCAATCCCTCCGAACTGCTTGCGGCGGAGCTTTCGGACATCGTCACCTTCCATAGCTACAGCGGCTTCCAAGCCTTTGTCAGAGCCATCGACATCCTCAAGAACAGATACGAGAGGCCTCTTGTCAACACTGAATGGCTGCATCGCATCCAACATAACAACGTACACGACCTGTTCCCCCTGATGTTCCTCGAAAAGATCGGTTGCTATTGCTGGGGATTTGTCGCGGGATTGTATCAAACCTATGAGCCTTGGGAAGGCATGTGGCAACTCGTCGACCAAGGAAAAGCCCCTGCATCCTGGGATTTCACCAAGTGGCAACACGACCTGATCAGGCCAAACCACAGACCCTACGACCCTGCGGAAATCAATTGCATCAAGCTATTCTCAAGCCTCGCAGACAAAAACTTCAAAAATAAGGGAAGATAGATTTTGTTGAAAACATGGCAACAAAAAACAACTAGACGACACAAAAACAACGATTTTCACATTTGAATTCTTTGACAAATCCATTTTTGGATGTAAGTTAACTAATCATTGACAATTTATGTTTTAGCCCCGGCGGGCATTCTCCTTCCCACCTCCCTCTCTCCTCCCCCAACTGTCCGCCGGGGCTTTTTTGTGCCTTCGTGACGTCAAGCTCCTTGACGCTTCACCTTTTATAAACTAAATTCAATGGCAGACGTTATAGAATAGAATCCAAACATAGGAACTACTACCATGAATTGCTCAGGATGCTACACCGCAATCGTTACGCCGTTTAGGAACAACGCCGTCGACTACGCCGCGCTCGAAATGCTGATCGAAAAACAAATTGCAGCGGGAGTCGCAGGGCTTGTACCGGTCGGAACAACTGGGGAATCCCCTACACTAAGTTATAAAGAACATGACGAAGTGATCGAATTCGTCACAAAAAAGGCCAACAAAAGATGCCAAATCATCGCAGGTACCGGCGGAAATTCCACCGCCGAAGCGATCCAGCTCTCGCAACATGCCGCCAAAATCGGCGCTGACGCGACCCTCCAGGTCACTCCATACTACAACAAGCCGACTGCCGAAGGGCTCTACAGGCATTTCAGCATCGTCGCGGAAAAGTCAGGTCTCCCGATTGTCCTCTACAATGTACCTGGCAGGACGGGGCGTGAAATCCCGGTTGACGTCGTGGCAAGGCTGTCAAAGCACCAGCTCGTCATCGCAACCAAGGAAGCAGGCGGATCGGTCGATCGAGTCAATGCAATCCTCGATGCCTGTGACATCACCGTCCTGTCGGGCGACGACAGCCTGACGCTCCCCATGATCGCCGTCGGAGCAAAGGGAATCGTCTCGGTCGCTTCCAACATCATACCCAAGCAAGTCTCGCAAATGGTCGAATATGCCTTGAACGGCAACTTCAGCCAGGCCTACCAGATCCACAAGAAGTATTACCCGCTCTTCAGGGACCTCTTCATCGAATCGAACCCAATCCCGATCAAGGCCGCAATGGCGGACATGAAGTTGATCGCTGAAGAATACAGGCTCCCATTGTGCGAGATGCAATCTGACACCAGGGAAAAACTCAGAAAAACACTGGCGAAACTCGGGCTGATCTAACCGCCAACACCCCCCCAAAGGAGATGACAGGACATGCGTAAATTCCTATGGCTGCTAGCGTACGAAACACGATTCAATACACCAGATCTGTCCGATGAGGACAGGCCTAAATTCTGGCGTGGGGGAGTCGTCGCCATCGAGGCAGCCATCGGATTGATCTCCTTCCTCATCGCCATCCTGTGCGAAAGGCTTTTCAAAGTCCACGCCATCGCCGCTGTCGTGGCCGCAATCATCGTCGCCCTCTGGCAAAATGCAATCCATAAAGGACGGATCGATGACGCAACCCCCCTGATCGGACGGCTCATCGCCAGAAAAATCAATCCCGACTACAACGAAAATTCAGCGATCGAGCTCGGCTTCCTGCTGTTCAAACCGCTTCTTGTCTTCATCCTCTTCGCAGTCCATGCGCACTCCTGGATCATCATCGTCAATTGCCTTGCAGCTTGCCTGATGCTAGACTTGGCAGGAGCCGCAAAGGGCAGGCAAGAAGACAAGCCGACACTAGTTAACTTGGCGCACTGGATCGTCGCCATCTTCATTTTCATCATCTTCATTACGCTTAGCGGATCCTTCTCGCTGATCCCGATCGTCACCCTTATCCTCGCCTTCCTTATTACCGACAAAATCGAGAGCTTTGCTCCCTTCAAGCCCGGCTCGAGGCAAATCGAGGCGAAGTCGTTCTACTTCACTTGCGCCGAACTACTTTTGATTGCCTTCGGTATTTTGTGCAATTCGCTACGATAGAATGACTGAGTCGCCCCTTAAAACTTCGAACTTGGCATTGCCATACATCAGCTGCTTCCTTGCCTGGTTTGTCTGGTCATTCGACCCCGTCATCATTTCACTCTTGGGGTCATCCGTCCCTTCGCTTGTCATTTCCTCCACCAGCCTGACCATGGGCGGCGCTTTTTTCCTTGTCCTGTCAGTCCGGCATTTCAAGAAATCGCTGTTTACTCGCCGCTGCATTGTCCTGTTGGTAATTTACGTATTGTTCTGCACCACATTTGCCCAATTGGCGTACATTACTGCACTTAAGTTTTTGCATCCTGCCTTGGTGAGCATGGTCCTGCGTTCCCAAATCGTCCTCGCCACCCTGGCAGCATGGGCTTTGCTCAAGGAAAAAATCGGTCCCAAAAGCATTTTTGGCATCATCGTTGTCATCATCGCCTACTTGGCTGGCGCCTTGCTCAACAAGCCAGGCATTGAGGAGGGGCATGACAAAGCCTGGCTCGGCTGGTGCCTCGCCGCCGTCGCCGCAATCCTCTGGACCTTCGGCACGATTATTGGCAAAACGCTCTTGCAGACATTCAACCCCAATCTCCTCAACGGATGCAGGTTGCTTCCAGCAGGACTGATCACCCTTGCCGCAGCCTTGCTGATCGAGGGCCCACAAGCCTATGCACAACTTACCACAAGGCATTGGATGCTCTTGGTCATCCAGGGCATCGGCTGCACCGCCTTCGGCTTTGCCCTGTTCTACTATGGCCTCCGATCCGTGAAAGTTGCCGCGGCTGCGGCAATCGAGCAATTCGCACCGCTCTTTACACTCATTAACGCATGGATCATCCAGGGCACGCTCCCATCCACGACAGAAATCGTCTCGCTCTTCGCAGTGCTCATCGGTGCAACAATCGTCGCAACCGACAATATCAATAATAGCAGATGACCATCCTATAACGCCAATCCCAAGGGGCATGTCACATTCCCTTCGAGTACAAAAGTGTGAAAAAAATCCACTTTCAGGTCCAGGCAACGGCAACTGGCGACAGTCGTCAAGATACAGGGAAAGCGCGAAAATAATTGCCGAATTTTATTGCAACTTTTCGCGATTGTGGTATGTTTATCATTTTCCCAAATTGTAGAGTGCGTCATAGTGCCCAACAGGGCTAGACGCTTTCCTTTTGTACGGCAATTAAGTCAGGAGAAATTGATCGTGTTTAATTTGTTGAGCGATAGTTTGTTAGTATTTGCCCAGGCTGCCGAGGGTTCGGCTCCTGCAGGCGGCGGGCTTAGTTCCTTTTTGATTTTCATCCCCTTGTTCGGAATCCTCTACTTCATGATGATCCGTCCACAGCAGAAGAAGCAAAAGGAACAAGCTGAAATGCAGAAAGCCCTGATGGCCGGGGACAAGATCCGCACCGTCGGCGGAATCCTTGGCACTGTCAAAGGTGTCACCGAAACAACGATCAAGGTCGAAGTCGCAGAAGGAGTCGTCATCGAATTCCTACGTGGCGCAGTTGATCGTAAAGTCGAGGATTCAGCCACTGCCGCACCCCCTGAAAAGAAGTAAAATCAAACAGTAGCACATAGTATTTGTCTCAAGGAAACGAGTTGTTATGAAAAAGTCATTGATCATTCGCTGGGCCATCATCGCTGTGATCATCATTGGATGGACCTCCTCGATGTTCCCAATCAAAGACCAGGATTTCCTGGCCAAATTCAACAAGCTCTCTGCAAAACAAGTCAAGAAATACAACAAGTCGAGGGAGGCGCTTAAGGAAAAGGGCACGCTCGAAGAAGTCCGTAAGCAACTTGAAGACATCAAGGACAAAAACAGCAAGGAATTTAAAAAGCTACAAACCGAATACAGCGAAACCGTAAAGGCCAATACCTTCGACGAACTCCAGAAGAGAATCGAAACAATCCAGGCCGAAGATGAAGATATCTCGCCATTTAGACTCCTCGAAAGAGCCGCGCAAGGAGGCGAAAACGAAAACTCAATCCGATTGGGCGACTATGTCAAGGTCCCAAGCCACAAAGACGCATCCAATGCAATCGTACTCAGATACTTACGTATAAAAACCGCTGGACGACTCATCCTCGGACTCGACCTGCAAGGCGGTACGGAATTTATTGTCGGATTCAATAAAGACGACCTCAAGAGAGGCGAAGAACCTACTGAAATCAGAGACAGAATCCGGGCAATCCTCGAAAATCGACTCAATAAGCTCGGTGTTACGGAACCGGAAATCAAAACTGCCGGAGAGACAACAATCTCGATCAGAATGCCCGCAGTCAACGAAGGCGACAAGGCCGACATCAGAAAGACGATCAAGGATACCGCAAAACTCGAGTTCCATCTCGTCGCCGAAAACAACGCAACCCTGGTCAACCAGTACTACCAGGCCGTCGAGGAAGGACGCACATTTGAAGTCCCCGCCGATCTCGTACGCAAGGAAATCGTCGAAGAGCACGATGGTCGCGAAACGACGCAGATCGTCTTCATCAAGAAAGCCGCCGAGCGTGTCCGAGGCGAAGACGTCACCCGCGCAAGGCCCGATATGGACCAGTACGGACAGTGGTCGATCGCGTTGGAATTCAACCAGCGCGGAGCGATCGCCTTCGGCGAAGTTACCAGCGAAAACGTTGGACGCCAGCTCGCGATCGTCCTGGACGGCAGAGTCTATTCCGCTCCCAACCTCCGCGAAGCGATCACCGGCGGACGCGCACAGATCACCGGGCAGTTCTCCTACGAAGATGCCAAGCGCCTCTCGGTCGTCATCTCCTCGGGTAACGTCCCTGTGACCATCGAAATCAACTCCGAATTCGGCACCGACCCCACCTTGGGTGCTGACGCCGTCAAGTCCGGCGCCTTGGCGGGTCTCGTCGGTCTTGGACTCGTCGTCATCTTCATGATTTGGTACTACCACTTGTCTGGCGTGATCGCAGTCATCGCATTGATAGTCAACACCCTTCTGGTTCTGGGTTCCATGTCGATCACCCACGCAACGATCACGATGCCTGGTATCGCAGGTATGGTCCTTACCATCGGTATGGCCGTTGACGCAAACGTCCTGATCTTCGAGCGTATCCGAGAAGAACTCCAAAAGAACAAGAGCCTGGCCAACTCGATCAAGAGCGGTTACGAACGTGCTTTCAGCTCGATCTTCGACTCCAACCTCACGACCCTGATCACAAGCTTCTTCCTCTATACCTTCGGTAGCGGTTCAATCAAGGGATTCGCTGTTACCCTGGCATTCGGTATCTTCGCTTCCATGTTCACCGCAATCTTCATGACAAGGGCAATCTTCGACGTTCTCATCATGAAGGATCTCATCAAAGCACTCCCAATGCGATCGCTCGAATTCCTCAAGGATCCGAAGATCGACTTCATCAAGCTCTGCAGGCCCGCAACTAAGATCTCTCTCGCTTTGGTCATCTTTTCATTTATCGTCTTCGCAGTCAGAGGCAAAAACATGCTGGGCATTGACTTCGCCGGCGGTACGCAGCTGATGTACAAGGTCGAAAAAGTCGCACCTCCAGTCGATCAAGTCAGATCATTCATGGCTGACTTGGGTTACGAAGACAACCTGAGAATCGGCTACAAAACCGGTCAGGGCGGTGACGAAATGCTGGAAATCGTCCTCCCACTGAACGCTGACAACGACAAGGCGCAGGGCAACCTCGATTCTGAACAACTCAGGCAGAAGTTGAACGAGAAGTTTGCCGATGCCTCCTTTGCCGAAGGCGAGACGCGTGTTGTCGGCGGCCACGTCGGCGCGCAGTTCCGCAAGGACGCCTTCTGGTCGGCATTCTGGTCAATCGTCGGCGTGATTGTCTATTTGGCCTTCCGTTTTGAATTGATGTACGGTCTTGCGGCTGTCATCGCGGTCATCCACGACGTGATTGTTTCCGCAGGTGTCTTCATGCTGTTTGGCGGCCGGCTCACTCCTACGGTCGTCGCCGCATTGATGACGATTATCGGCTACTCGCTCAACGATACGATTGTTATCTTCGATCGTATCCGCGAAACCCAATCCCTCGATGATTCGATCGAGTACTCCGATCTGATCAACCAGAGCTTGAACCAAACTCTGTCACGTACCGCCATGACTTCCTTTACCACATCTCTCGCCACCATTGCGCTGCTGGTCGCCGCCGGTGGTGACGTCTGGGACTTCGCATTGGTCACGTTCTACGGTATCATCACGGGTACCTACTCGACGATCTTCATCGCCAGCGATTTCATCAATACCTGGCACAAGAAGGCGCTCAAGCGCGAACAAAGCAAATCGCTGCAGCGGGCCAAAGCGCGATAATGCGCCTGCCTAGTTCATTCTAGATTCAAACTCAGGCCGCTTGGAGGAACGCATCCCCAAGCGGCCTGATTCATTAATAATTTAAGGGCTCGAAAAATGAAAAGACTCATCGCCATCTTATGCATTGTAGCTATTGCAATGCAGGCACAAAACGTGGATATAAACCAATTCTTCCTTAAGGGGACGACGGACAAAAATCCGCTTCAGTACCAGGTCGATGAAACGATCACGTTTACCCTTAACCTGGAAACCAAGGGACAGGCAATTCCAGATGGATACACCATCAAGTGGAATCGTACTGGAGACGACGGAATCGCAGAGAAAGGCGACTCGCCGGCAAACCAACAACCGCTGATCATCAAAACAAAAGTACAAAAGCCAGGATTCGTCAGGATCTATGCTGAACTCTACGACAACAACGGGAAACCCGTCAGAAAGCCAAAACAACCTGGACGATCCTCTGGAGATTGGTCCAAGGTCTTCTTCGAGGGAAGCGCCGCAGCTGACCCGCAGCTGATGAAGACAACGCAGGAGCCAGAGGACTTTGACGAATTCTGGAAAAGGCAATTGGCTCGACTGGATGCAACGCCGCTTCAACCAACCCTCCAACCCGTTCCATCAAAGAATCCCAATGTGGCGATCTATGCGGTCACCATCCCATGCCCAGGTCCGAACAACAGGCCAGCAACGGGATACATCACGATCCCACTCAACGCCAAAGACAAGTCGATCCCCGCAGAACTGACCGTCCATGGACGAGGATACATCCTGCAGGACATCCCAACCAACGGTCCGGAAAACAAAGTCGTATTCGAAGTCAATGCCCACGGATACGACCTGGGAAAAGACAATGAATACTATGACGAATACCTGAAAAAGACAAGCTCCAATGGACACGGATACGGATTCGATCCCATCCAAAACTCAAACCCGGAAACAGCATACTTCAATGGAATGGCGCTCCGGGACCTGCAGGCGCTCAGGTATCTCAAGACCAGGCCCGAATGGAACCAAAAAGACCTGAAAGTCAACGGAGGCTCGCAAGGAGGACTCCAGGCAATCTGGCTCGCAGCTCTCGACCATGAGGTCACCAGCATCGCACCCTCGGTGCCTTGGTGCTGCGACATGGGCGGAAAATCGCTGGGACGGATTATCGGATCCTGGCACATCAAGTACGTCCCGCAACTCGATTACTACGACCCGATCTTCCATGCCTCAAGGATCCCAACCTCCTGCAACGTCAATATCGCACGAGCCGGACTCGGAGATTACGTCTCGCCGCCATCTGGCGTGTTCATCTTCTTCTCAAAGCTCAGGTGCCCAAAATCAATCACTTGGATCCAAGGAGGAACACACGGATACACCCCGTCCCAGCCAAATTTCTCGTTCACAATCAAATAAAAAACGCCGCCCTAACGGCGAGAAAATCGCTGGTAATTCAGGCGATGTTCGAGGAAAACAAGGTGTTTGGTTTCGTTTTTCCCGAAAGTTGATCTATATTAGAAAACTCCATATGTTCACCCATCCTAACCATGCTACTCTATTGATATGACCATTCGATCAATTCTGCTAGGCTTTATCGGCGTAATCGTACTTTGTGGATTTACGTTTTTCAACGACATGGTCATCAGGGGCACGTTCCTGGTGGGCAACTTCCTTCCCATTTCCATACTTGGCACGCTCATCCTCTTCGTGCTGATCGTCAATCCCCTCTTGAAACTGTTCGGTCCACGCGCCCCCTTGACGGGCAAGGAACTGGCAGTGTCCGTAGGCATGGTTCTCTTCGTCTGCTTTATCCCGGGACGCGGATTCATGCACCACTTCACCAATGTGCTGATGTTCCCCCACCACTACAACAGAACAAACGCATCCTGGAAAGGCGAAATCCCTAAAATCCCATTGGGACGAATCATCGAATGGCGCAAGCTCGCAAACCAACTCCAGCTCGCAAATGCAGACCAGCCAAAAACACATGCCGATTTCGTCAAGGCCAATCTCTCCAAGGAAACAATCCAGCTGATTCCAAAAAACGATGAAGCTCCATCCCAGGAATTCCAAACAAAAATCTATGAAGACCTCAATGGGATGATCGGAGACGCAACGCTCACCGGCATCGTGCGGGAAAATGAACTGGAACTCCCGGACTACGCAATGAATTGGCTCTCGAGACCAGATGACCTAATGACAGAAGAGGAAAAGCAGGGAGTCACAAGGGCTGTCATCGACGTCGCATTCCCGGAATCCATTCGCCTTCGCAATCCAGGCGCAGTACCGCTGGTTCCGCCAGTCATGCTCGCAGAACCCAGGCTCGACCCAAATGCCCTGGACGGTTTCATCAATGGCATCGGGGAAGGCGACAAGGCAATCTCCATCATCAACGACATCCCCTGGATCGCCTGGAGACGCACCCTCCTCTTCTGGTTGCCCCTGGTCGTCACCGTCTGCCTCTCGGCAACGGGACTCGCACTGGTCGTACATCGACAATGGAACACACACGAGCACCTTCCGTACCCAACCGTCGAATTCACCAAGATGTTGCTTCCCGAACCCGGACGTGTGCTCAGCCCTCTTTTCCACAACAAGCTCTTCTGGTTGGGACTGATACCTGTCCTGGTCATCCACCTCAACAACCTCGCCTACGCCTGGTGGCCAGAACAACTGATCAGAGTCCAAATCAGATTCTACTTTTGGTCTTTTCTAAAGCTTGTTCCCACATACTACCGATCCGGCATCGGCAACTGGGACCTATTCAATCCGACGATCTACTTCACTGTCATAGGATTCGCCTATTTCCTCCCCAAGGACATTTCGCTATCGCTGGGACTTGCCCCCTTCCTTTTCGGTTACTGTACCGGCAAGCTTGCAACCTATGGCATCCCCTTGGGACCGGCAATGACAAGACCGACGATCAATTCCTTCTGCTACGCAGGATCCTACATCGCCATGTTCTGCGTCCTGATCTACACAGGAAGGCAATACTACAGCTCAATCCTCAGAAAATCATTTGGATTGAAAGGAGGCGACGATGTGGAACCACACGCCATCTGGGGATTCCGGGCATTCATCCTAGGGCTGATCGCCTTCATGATACTTTCCTTCCAAACGGGATTGCAATGGCAGCTCTCCCTGCTCTACGGGCTCGGATTGCTTATCCTGCTCACCGTTACCAGCAGAATGATGGCGGAAGCTGGCGTCTTCTACCTCCATACCAATATCTTTCCCTGCGCCATCCTCTGGGGATTCTTCGGAATGCAGGCCCTGGGACCTGAACAGCTTCTTATCATGGGACTCTTCTCATGCGTCATGTTCGTCGATCCGCGTGAACGTTTCATGCCCTTCGCAGTTGAATCCCTTTGCCTGAACGATCAAATGAAGACGAAGATCGGACGCCTTGCAACCCTCGGAATTTTCGCCATTATCCTGGGCTTGATGGTTGCCGTTCCGGTGACACTGTATTTCCAGTACAAGGAAGGAGCGATCAAGGTAGGCGACGGTTGGTCCTACGGATCGCCGCCAACGATGGCGATCAATGCTAGCATATACCTGCGCAATACGCTCCAGGCGCAAGGCGCCCTCAAGCCCGTTGACAACCGATCCGCCTGGCAGCGATTCGGAGAAATGAAACCTGTCAAGGAAGCTGTCACGGCATTCGCAATCACCTTCTCGCTGGTCATTATCTTTACGATTTGCCGTCAACGTCTTCCCTGGTGGCCGTTGCATCCCGTCCTCTTCCTAACCCTGGGAACCTATCAAAGTACGCTTTTCGCAGGGTCATTCCTAGTGGGATGGGTCGTCAAACACGCCGTTACCAAGTACGGAGGAAGCCGATTATACCAAAAGCTCAAGCCTACCATGGCAGGACTCGTCGCCGGTGAATTCCTCGCAGGAGTCATTGCCATCATCATCAGTGTCACATACTATTTCGTAACCGGCGAAACACCGAAGGGATTTGCTATCTACAGATGATTTGTTCAACAATAAAACAACAAGGAAATCTGAAATGAACGAAAAAAACAAGAACAAGGATGTGGAAGCCCTCCTGTCTTCAGTCTTCGGCGAAGAAAACGAAAGCCAAGAACAGCAAACCGAAGAACAACAACCGGAACAAAAGCCCGCAACGCCGAAATTCAGCCAGAAAACTTCCGCTAAACCGCTGGGAAAAGGATTCGCCAAGCCAAAACCCGTAGCCGCAATCAAAACACCGCAAGCAATAGACGAATACCCCGAGGCAACAGCCCCAAAACTACAGCCGCAACTGCAACAACCAAGCAGTATCCACGCACAACAGACCAAGAGCCTCGTCACGAAAGTCCTGCTCGTAACCGTCGGAATACTCCTTATCATCAACTTCATCCTCGTCGGACTCGTCGCATCGATGAATACGAAAATCAATGCCATTGACAGAAATGTGATCAATGTCTCCAAGAACATGGACAATATGGACAAGGGATTGGCGGCAATCATCACCGATTTGAAGAACGACATGCGTGCCATCAAGCAATCTCCCCTGCTCAAGGCTGCGGGTCTTAAGTGATGCGTTCCGCTTGATTTTCTGGCTTTTCGACTTATCGTATAAGGTTTTACAAAAAAGTTCCCGTAGCTCATTCGGATAGAGCGTCTGCCTCCGGAGCAGAAGGTGATGGGTTCGAGCCCCGTCGGGAACGCCAATCCTTTAAACGCCCGCAGGTGATCTTAACCTTGCAGGGCGTTATTTTTTTCAGCATTTTTGGACGGATCCTAAACTCCAACCCACAACGCCATATGAAATTATCACTCCCCTTTTGCACCGCCCTTCTCTTGTGTTCAACTGCCGCCATCAGGGGCGACGGCCAGCTGACTGTCCTTGGCAGCACGGGTTTGCAGACCTGGACCTCCTTTCCCCTGCAAATCCGAACCTTCACTGCGGAACAAGTGCAGCAACCTCCAGAAAAATGGTTGCTTCGCCTCTGCGAAAGCATTGACAACTCCAACCTCGTCGTCATCGGTGACTTCTTTCCGGCCGCCGGTTTCCAAGCTGTATTCAGCGAACAGGCAGTCTGCAAATCCTTGACCAGCTTCTGGTCACGCGGAGGCACCCTGTTCTGGGGACTCTTGTCGTGGGACATTATCGCCTCGTTCCCGACTGCTATGACTGGCTTTTTCAAGGAACATGCCATACCCTACCCGACCACCGACTCCTATCACGACCCAGGCAAAGGCAAGGAGGTGAGCCTGCGAGGCATCCCGGCGCCAGGCTATGACGGACCTTTGTTGACGACGGCTGAGCAGAAACCAATGACCCTGACAGCGATCCGCCATTTTGGACGATTGCCGGCCAAGACCTTCAAGCCTGTCGTGGTCGCCCGGGAAAACCAGGATTGGCCCTTGATCGTCATGGCTGATGGCATCCTTGGCAAAGGCCGTATGATCTGCAACTACTGCTACAACCTCGGGCGAGAAGCCAACCATCCCTTCTATGTCAATCTTGTCACCCACGCGTACGGTCCCCTTGTCCAACATTCCGCCAAGGAAATCCTCCGTAAACGCCTCCAGCAGGTTGTCGGAAAAGAATCCCCAGCCGCCGCCGTACGCCTTTGGACGCCCAGGCCTTTCCAACGCATCTACAGCGACACATTCCCGGACAGCGACACACCGCCGCTACCAACTCTTGAAATCGTCGCCGCCCGCAACGATAGCGAAGCCGCCCAAGTTCTGGTTACCAACTTCTCTGAAGACAACCTCTATTTCCGGGTTGAGCCGCAATTTCTTCTGGCTGACGGTGCCACTTGTTTTTCCGAGCTGTTGTCCATCCGGGAAGCGATTCCTTGGCGTGCCACTACCGGCCAAGTCGTACTTTCGCCATTGTCTCGCCTCAACCAGGCTGGCGTCCTGGCAGTCCCGCCCCTGGAAACCCGCATGCTCTGGCTCGAGGTCAAAACCCTTCTTCCGCCCGGCAAATACAGCTGGTCCTGCCAGCTGACGCCAGTCAATGCAGATGTGCCTAAACATGACATCAAGCTGAACGCCGAAATTCTCGACCTGACTTTCCCCAATCCACTTCCGGTCGGCTCCTACACCTTCGGTCCTTACGGCTACTCCTTCGCCTACAACAAGCACCAGCGCCGACAATATTTCCAGACCTGCCTCGACTACCATATCAACTTCCTGCAAACCGTTGACGGTCCCCTCCGCGCCCTGAAAGAGGATGGCACGATCTCTTCCGACCCAGCTGACTACCAGTACGAGGAAAAACTGCTCCTTGAGCTAGGCGCCAACTGGGTGTATGGCTATGGCGTCGTTGCCAGTTTCCAAAACACCCTCAAGAGATTCGGCCACGACTATGACCTCAGCGTCCCTGCGGTCCAGGAAAAATTCCGTGCTTGGATCTCGAACTGGGCGAAGACGTTGCGTTCTGACGACGTGCCATTTAGTCGTTTCCTGGTGCCTTTGCAGGACGAGCCAGCTGCCAAGGACATTGACAATTTGCTAATCGGTGCCAAGATCATCCACGAAGTTAACCCTGCCTTCCAAACCACGGTGACTATTGCGACTTGGAGCACCCGCGCCGACATTGAAAAACTGGCGCCGGCCATCGATGTCTGGATTCCCTGGGAACCGCGTCTGACCATGCGTGCCGAAGGATCCGATGAACTGGTCTTCTATCAACAGCAGGGCAAGCCGTTCATGACCTATTTGTGCAGCACAGCTGGCAACATGGCTCCGTACCTGGACTACTTCCGCTTCCGAGGCATTCGAGCCTTCCTGCATGGAACCGACCATTTCGCCCTCTGGGCCTTCAACAGCTGGCGCCAAAATCCCTGGACCAGCTCGGAGGACAAAGAGAAAAGTGGCGCTTTCCTTTTCCTCAACGGCACCGAAGGACCGGTACCGACCATCCGCGCCGAATGGTTCAGGGAAGCCGCCGAAGACCTTTACCTGCTAACCTTGGCTGCCAAGTCATCCAACCCCGAAGCCAAAGCCCTGGCAGATCCCGAACATCTGCGAAAACTCCTTGATGCCAATGATGAACAGCAGCCGGAAAACGTCAACGCCTGGCGCATCGCCATAACCAGAGCCCTCGCCACCAAACCATGACCGATGGATTTGTCCGACCAGTCCAGAATTATGAATGATGAATGCGGAATGACACCGTCAGGCTAAGGCTCCCCATTTTCAGCCGCTTAACCAGCGACATCGCCCAAGTACGACCACCCCGGGTGCCCGTACTTGTTTTTTAAGTATCTAGTTTAGATCTCTTTTTGATTTTGCAGGTAAGAAAGCCAGTATAAATTTTGAAATCCCCCAATTTGGAATATATTTTTAATTTACACTTTCGCGATTGTTCCAAGGTATCCGCAAGGGTTTGTTTCATGCTCGTTTGCATGATGTGTTTGGTACATTTGCGTACCAGCAGAGTCAAAATAAAGTCAATGCAATTCCGTTTATGGTATTGTTCATTGCCAAGCGAGGAAAAGCAAGATGTCAAGCTCGGAAATGCCAATTGGCCTAGCATTGGTTTTATGCGATACGATCATCGAAGACAAGACCAGTGGCAAGAAATCCCTGATCGGGTTGTTTGGTCAGATACAAACTCCCAAAATACCCTGTGTCCACCAATCGATGATGCTTTTGGTATCGTTGACTGGCGGAAAGGGAAACTATCCTTGCAAGATCGTCTGCGAGCATCCTGACCTGCCCGCTCCAGTCTTTAGCATCAGCTGCACTGTGAAAATGGACAATCCATTTCAGGTCTTGGATTTGATTTTCAAAATCAAGTCCGTCCGTTTCCCGTTGGCTTCGCAGTATTGGATTAGAGTCTTCATTGACGAGGTTCCTTTGATGATGCGACCGATCTCGGTAATCAAAACCGGAAAACAAACAGAAATCGATGACGACTCGGATCCCAATGAATCCTAGACTACATCCCCTTATCGAGGTTTAGATGCCCCTGTTTAAATTCAAAGTCAGCGACGCGGCTGGAACCGTCAGTGAATTGCTCATCGAAGGCGAAAACCAAACCGATGCAACTCGACGACTCCAGAGACGCGGACTGCTCCCACTGGAATTCCTTGGAGAAGGAACCAGGTCCCAACAACATAAATCGCCTTTCGGCCCAAAGCTCGACGTGGTCGAATTTACCGACCGTTTGGTCCCGCTGCTGGAAGCTAACATCCCATTGGAAAAAGCCCTTGGCATCGTCGGAGAATCTCAGGACAATCCAGTCCTGCAACAAACAGTGCTGGATTTAAGACGCGGTCTGCACGAAGGGCGCAAGTTTTCCGATCTGATTCGAGAGCGTGGCAGGGAATTTCCCCAGATTTACGCGGGTCTTGTCGAAGCCGGCGAAGAAGCCGGCGCCCTTCCACAGGTCATGTCGGAACTCAGGAATTTCCTTCTGGACAGCCGTGAACTCAAGAGCTTCATCATCTCGTCCTCCATCTATCCCGCTTTCATTTGCGTGATTGGCATCATCCTTCTCGTCATCGTGATGGGCGTCATCGTACCCAAATTCGCCACTGCGCTCGCCGGCGCCGGAATCAAGTCGGCAGCCACGGATTTCCTGATGGCATTGTCGAACATCCTCAGGTCATATTGGTGGATCCTACTGGTTATTGCCGCCGCAATCGGGTACTGCATCTATCAGCTCAGGAACGAAAACGGAAAAATCCGCCAAGTCTACGACAGCCTGATCCTCAAGGTTCCGCTGGCAAAAGATCTGGTTCTCTACTCAAACATTTCCAGGCTTTGCAGGACGATGGCCATCCTGATGAGAAACGGGGTCCACCTCCTCAACACGGTCGCCATCGCCAACAGGGTTCTCCAAAACCAGACCATCAAAAAGTCGATCATAGGCTTGAGCGGCGAATTGAGGCAAGGTCAAAAGCTCTCCTCCGCATTGGCGAAAAGCCCTTACATCCCTCAATTGATGCTGAGGATGCTCGCCGTCGGCGAGGAAACCGGTTCCGTGGAAGTCATGCTTGAACGGGTTGCGGATCGCTATGAGGCCGATATGAAAGGCCTGATCAAGCGTCTGCTTTCGCTCTTCGAGCCGCTGATCATCGTGCTGCTTGGACTGGGCGTCGGCTCCGTCGTCACCATTATGTTCTTGGCGATCATGGACATGCAAGGCACCGCAGGATGATTCAATCCAACTAAAAACAACCATATCAACAAACCAACCAGGAATCCACTATGAGAAAGAACGAACAGTCACCCAATCGCACCCGCTCGTTTACCTTGATTGAAATCATGATCGTCGTGGTCATCATCGGCATAATCGCAACGCTTGCCGTACCGAAGTTGATGGGCAACTTGGAAAAAGCCAAGGTCGAAACAACCAAGGCGGCACTGGCCTCGCTCAAGTCGGCAGTCAGAAACTTCAAGATGGATACCGGCGACTACCCAACAAGGCTCGAAGAACTCCTGCAAACCAATGGAAGCGAAAAGTGGGATGGTCCATACCTCGAAGTCAAGGTATTGCCTAAGGACGGATGGGACAACGACTTCCAATACACGCTCACCAGCGACAACTTCGGCTTCGATATCATTAGCCTGGGCGCTGACAAGACAACGGGCGGAGACGGAGTCAACAAGGATCTATCCTGCTGGGGAGAGGAATAATAACACGATTTTTCCCGCAAGTTGACAATGCGCAATGGCACAGGCTCAATCCCCAGGCACGGCGAAACTCGCCGGTTTACGATGATTGAAATCATCGTGCTGCTTGTCGTGCTCGGATTGATTGTGGTCATTGCGGCACCCAGAATCAACAAGGAATCGAAGCGGATGACCGTCGAATCCGCCTTGACCTCGATCCGGACTGCGATGTCCGAATCCGCCTTGAGGGCGCGTTCCACGGGCACGCCAATCGAAATCGTCCTGATGCCGGGAGACAACCAGTTCATCGTCAATGTCTCCATGCTTAACCTGGCGAAAACCTGGAAGCCGCCAGGAAACGACAACCTGGATCAGGACGGAAACCCAGTGCCACCATTCTTTATTGAAGCCAAGCCAATCTACGATCTGTCAAAGTCAATAGAATGGCTGCCGGAAGACGATAACTTCAATCAAGATGACAATATCGTATATGCCTTCTTCCCTGATGGGCAAGCCGCAGGAAGACCGCTTCGGTTTAACGTGAAGGGACGAAACTTCATCCTCAATGTCGATAAAATTACAGGAAAACCAATTATTTTAGAAGTGCACGATTAAGGAGTCGTTTAAAAATTAAGGCAACAGTTCCGGAATTGTTTTGAGCCGGTTTTCCCCTGTCCTGGAAGGAGCGTATGCGCATACGCGACCGGCAGGACGGGGGAAAGGCGACCAAAAGAAACCGGAAATGTAAACTTAATTTTTTAACGACTCCAAAGCTAAGGAAACCAAAATCATGAGCAATGTCACCATTATCGGCGCCGGTATGATGGGTACCGGTATCACGCGACCTATCCTGGACAATGGACACCGGGTACGGCTTGTCGGAACTCACCTGGATCGGGAACTGATCGACTCAGTCAAGATGACCAGGCTACATCCTACCCTCCATCGCCAGATTCCGGAAGAAGTCCAAGCTCTTCAAATCGAAGATGTGGACGCGGCAGTCGCCGAGGCACCGATTGTCGTCTGCGGAGTCAGCAGCTTCGGAATCCCCTGGTTCGCGGAAAACATCATTCCCAAGCTCAACCCAGGAACAACGGTCGTCTCGATCACAAAAGGACTCAACTCCTATCCGGATGGACGCCTCGAACCATTCCCGTACTACCTGGAATCGCTCAGAAGCGACCTGAATTTCGTCGCCGTCGGCGGACCTTGCATCTGCTTCGAACTCTTTGACAGAAGGCATACGATGGTCTGCTATTGCGGCAGCAACATGGACAAGGTCAAGGAAATCAAGGCTCAATTCGAAACTGGGTACTATCACATCTACCCGACGACGGATGTCATCGGCGTCGAAGCCGGCGTTGCGATGAAAAACGCCTATGCCATGGGTGTCTCCCTGGCAGTCGGACTTGCCGAGCGCGAAAAAGGCATCACCGACGCCTCGCACATCACGGACAATTGCGTCCCTGGCGCTCCCGACCTCAACCCGATCTACAACCCGCAGGCAGCCCTCTTCGCCCAAAGCTGCATTGAAATGCGCCGCCTGATCGAACTCCTGGGAGGCAACAAGGACTTCGCCAGCGGCTTGCCTTGCGCCGGCGACCTCTACGTCACCGTCTTTGGCGGGCGCACGCGCCGCCTGGGCACCCTTCTCGGTCGCGGAATGCCCTACACCGAGGTCAAGAAAGTCCTAAGCGGCGTCACCCTCGAAGCCGTCGCCATCATCACACGAGTCGCAGAAGCCGTACGCATCAAGGCAAAGAAAGGAGAAACTGAACTGAAGTACTTCCCACTTCTTATCCACATGGACTCAATCCTCAACCAGGATCAACCGGTCAACCTCGACTGGAAGGCTTTCGGCGAATTCTACTAACAACTCACCGAACATACCCAAGCAATGAACCTACTAAAAACAACCTTTCTATCATTGGTACTTTTTGTTTCGCTTCATTGCTTGGGGAATCCCCATGCGGTAACCGCGCAGGCTCCGGGAAGAGTCTTCATCGCAGGACAAGACGCCGTCTTTGGCTGTACTCAAAAAATGCCGTTCACACTTTTGGACTGGCAGCTGAACCCAATCCAAAAGGCAACATCTGACGGGGAGGTGCTACGATTCACAGCCCTGCCCCCAGGGTATTACATCCTCCAGCCCGAAGATTCCGAAAGCCCTGGGTTGACCTTCACCGTTGTTCCCGATCAATCAGGCAAGAAGCGGAACCACGATTCGATCTTTGGAATGGATGTCGCCCTAAGCTGGCTTTGCATCAAAGGCGCCTTGAAACATGATTGGCACGACGGCGATTCCTACAAGTTGACTTGCGACTTGATGGACAAGGCCGGAATCACCTACGCACGCGACCGATTGCGCTGGAACACAGTTAATCCACAACCAGGGCAATACGACTACAAGCAATACCTGCCCAACGCAAAGCTCCTCCAGCAACACGGCATAAAGCTGTCGGGAATGTTCCACGACACCGCGAATCACGTGGGGAAACTGCAAAAGCTACCTAAAAACCTGGTGAAACTCTTCGAATTCACCAGCGAAATATGTCGCCGGTTCGGCGATACTGCTGGCAATTGGGAATTCTGGAACGAGCAGGACATCCACTTTGCCCCCGAACCCGTTTGGGATTACGTCGCCTGCCTGAAGGCGGCCAGCCTGGGGTTCCATGATGTCAATCCGCAAATGCCCGTCCTGCCAGGAGCAGTTTGCCAGCGGCGACGAAGCGACTACGACGTCTTCATGTACCGCAACGATGCCGCCAAGTACATCAATGCCGTCAACCTGCATAGCTACATCCCGATCTCGGACTACGAAGGGCACTTCGGGAATATGCGCAAGCTGATGGAAGCCGAAGGAATCGTCGACCTCGAACTATGGGTCACCGAATTCAGCACCTTCATCCACGGCGAATCCGAAGGTCCGCAAGATCCAGTCAGACCCGATCTCAAGGAGCACAGCCTCGACCAGGAAATCCTGATGGCCGAGTACTATGCCAAGGCCATGATCCACCAATGGATGCTTGGAATCAAGCGCAACTTCTATTTCATCTTTGCCCCATACCAATGCATCAACAGAAAACTGAACCTGAGCTTTATGCGGAGGGACGGCTCCACCAAGGCAATCTACGCTGCCTGCGCAACCCTGACCAATCAGCTGATGTGGGCTAAGCTAATCGGCGAAAAAACCTTGCAGGACAATGTCAAAATGTTCGTTTTCAAGCAGCCGGACAATTCAACGACAATCGTTTTCTGGCAAGTCTCAACACTCGAAACAGCCACAAAAAAAGTCACCCTTGACAAAATGCCACCCGTCGAAATCGAACTGAAACTCCCGAATGGGAACTACCGGCTCACAGATATGATGGGCAAGGATACATCACTCCAAGTCAACAACGGAATCGCAAAGCTCGAAGCAACAAGATTCCCAACCTACCTGACCGGTAACGCAACGATCGACATTGACAAACCAGCAACGCCACAGGGAAAACTCGTCAAGTACACACCACGTGACAACGAAGACCTCGCTATTATCATCAGGGCAGACCTGAACAAGGACGACTTCACAATCGGAAGGTCTAAATCCATGGCGGAACTCCAGAGCCTCACAGGCAGAATGAGCATTGAAGTCTGGAATCTGGACAAGACGCCGAAATCCGGCTCGCTCGTTGCGCAAGGCGGAATCCTGCAAGGTCTCCCAGCCACCATCGACCTGCCCGCAATGGATTGCTGGCGCGGCGACGTCATATTCCAGCCAACCCCAGCGCAAGATTACATCGGTGAACTGGTGATCAAGGGAACCTTCAACGGCAAGGAATCAACACGATTCACCATGCCTTACCGTGAATTGAACCGACTGATCGAAAGCTGCAAGAAAATCGAAATCCCCACTAAAAACCTTGAGAATTGGAAGCTTTTCGATTCCGCCTCAACGCATTCAATGACATTTGACGAAAACGAAAACGCAATCCGATTCGATTACACCTGGGATGACCCCCAGACCGATCGATGGTTCTACCCAAAACTCAAACTCCCCAAGGATAACCTCGAAAAGGCGAAATTCCTACAATTCGAGGTCAAATCAACACAGGACCTTCCAGAAAACAACTACAAAGTCAATCTCTGCTCCTTCTCAACAGACGAAGAAATGCCACAACGCTGGAGACTCAAATACCAACCTCCAACAGCTAACTGGGAAATAAGACGACTCGAATTGACTCAGGAGAATATCGACTGGAACAAGGTCAAAATCCTGCACATCGGCGGAAATCCACACGGTATGAAAACACAATTCTACCTCAGAAATGTGATGATTTTCTACGAATAATCTCAAAAATCCAATGAACTCCTACTCCATCATCGTTTTTGGCGCAGGTCCATCTGGCATATGTGCTGCCATTCATGCCTCCAACTGCGGACTGTCAACCTTGCTTGTTGAGCCATCGTCAGTCGCAGGAGGAGCGATTACCCTGGCAGGAGTCGCCGTCCCAGCGCTTTTCAATGCCTGGGGACGACAAGTCATCGCCGGAATCGGATGGGAACTCGTCAAAAATACACTCCTTGAAATGGGCGAGAAACTCCCCGACTTCACGGTGCAGGACACCTCCGACCACGTCAAAAACGCCATCACGATCAATCCGCTTATTTTCTCGGCAATCGCCGACGAAGCACTGCTCAACGCCAAGGTCAATATCGCCTACCACACGATGCCTGCGACGCTTGATTGGAACGGCTCAAGTTGGGACGTCGGACTCTGTACCAAGGATGGACTCATCCAAGTACAGGCTTCAGTCATCATCGATTGCACTGGGGACGCCAACGCAACAAAAATCGCAGGATATCAAGTCCTCAGTCCAGACTACTGCCAACCAGGAACCTTCTCATTCCATGCAACAGGCTTCCAATTCGATCAAATCGACTTCAATGATTTGGCAAATGACTTCTACACAGCCATCCAAAACGGAACACTCAAGCTCGAAGATGTGGGCGACAACCCTAACTGGGTCAAATCTTTCTTCTGGCATTTCTTCGGACGGCAAGGCAAGAACACAAACCACATCTCCTGGATCAACGCCTACTCAAGCGAACGAAAAACTCAAATGGACATCGAAGGACGTGCCTCGGCACTCAGGTTGTTCAGGTTCCTCAAAGGGCGAAAAGGACTAGAAAACCTCACATTCAACCAAATCGCACAGCAAACAGGGGCACGGGAAACCAGGAGAATCGTCGGAGAAACTACAGTCACTGAAGACGACTACGTCTCAGGACGGGTCTTCCCAGACGCAATCTGCTACAGCTTCTACCCCATTGACCTCCATGACCCAAAATGCGGACTCATCGTCAAACCGCTTAAGCCAGGCATCGTGCCAACTGTACCAAGAGGCGCACTGATCCCGAAAAACTCAACGAACTTCCTCGCTGCAGGACGGATCATCTCTTCTGACAGAGCCGCAAACAGCGCCCTGCGAATCCAGGCAACATGCATGGCGACAGGACAAGCCGCAGGAGCTATCGCAGCCCTGGCAGTCAAACTCAACCAGCAACCGCGAGAAATCCCAATCCAGGCAATCCACGATAGCCTCCGTAAACAAAACGCAATCGTGCCAAGCATCCCCTGAAAACATGCTCAGCGCAGGGCAATTACCCCTTTGGACTTTGCCTCGAAGACCAGGCTTCCCGAGCTGGAGGGACTCGAATAGGCAACGTATGTCACCCCTTCGGCTCCCTCAAGTGTCTCGACGCGAAATCCCATTGCCGCATCCTTGAAGGCGAACTTGCCCAACTTGCTATCAACCTTCACATTTCGTCCTAATCCTAACGAGTACTCCACCGTTCCAGAACGAAACCAACGGATTCCGTTCGCCACTCCCTCCAGCGCCAGCTCCTCCCAATTCCGCCAACCGGAATCCGTCCCGAAAACCACAACTTCACTGACTTGACACTCGCGCAACCAACATCGTACCGACAGCCGGGACACCCGGTCATCACCCGTGAAAATCCCTTCGATTTTCCTGACACCCAATTCTCTCAGTTTTTGGCAGGCCATCCTTACCGATTCATCACACCCGCTTTTCAGCACATACGTTTTCCGTCCATAGTCCAGCAAAAGCACAACCGTGCTCCGCTCGCCTTTTGGGGATCGGCATGTCAGAACACGCTCCCCCGGCACCTCATAGCCAAACATCCAGATCATCCCAAGCAATACCATCATCCCGCCAGACAAATACACGACCCATCGACGCCGATACTGCAGCAGCAACAAAACAACGCAGCCTATGTATACGAATACGCTTACAGAACAAGCGCGGGCGCGTTCAAGGCACAACCCATCCCCACCTGCAATACCCGCAAGATCAGAAGAACACATCATCAGGAACTCAAGGAACATCCCAAGCCACCACGAAAGCACAGGGAGTGCATACGATAGGAGCAGCTTTGGAAACGCAGCCTTGACAAGCATGTTCGCTGTCCATTGAATCGGTATGTTCACCAGCAACGCGCCCAGAGGCACCAGCCCATTGACCCACAATGTCATCCCAGCAGCGCCAACCCAAACAGAAATCGTCGATAAAATCGCTGTCGTCCATTCCGATATTTTCCCATAGATCTTGGAACGAAGTCCACCACGAAGGCGCCATAGGCGCTTTTCGAGCAGGATTGACAATGCCATCGAGCACATCTCTGAACCAAGTATCAGCACCCCCATCATCAAGTACGAAAACTGAAAACCAATGTTCAATATGTACAATGGCTTCAATAGCAACAAGATCAACGCCGACAGGCATAGCACATGACAAGCGTTGCTTCGACGATATAAAAACATCGAGAGCGCCCAAAGCCCAGACATCAACAACGCACGCAAGCTACTCGGACAAACTCCACTCATCAAGATGTACAAAGCGACCAACGGCATCGCCATCACATTCGCCCAGCGCTTATCCCAAATGAATACCCAAAGAAAAGCCACCAGGCATTTCATCATCATCGAAACATGGAGACCGGATATCGAAAACGCATGAATCGTCGCACTGCGAATGAACTTCTCGCGCTCCTCCCTGGGAAAATACTCCCGCATACCAAGCACCATCGTCTTGTACAACCCACTCATGACATCGCTACGAAAACCCTCGCATATACGCTTGCCGGCTTCATCACGATAATCCAAAATATAACCAAGCAACCGATCGGGAAATCGACCTCCAGCCAAAACGAAAACTTCATCGGCATCAACCTGGTCACGCAGCCCCAAACTCAAGTAATGTCGGGAAAAATAGCCGCCGTCGCCGCAAGGAGTCAATACCCCACGTACCTTGACAACGTCCCCGTGACTCAAATCTTTCCCTATTACCCCGCGCAACAATACGCGACCAACGCACGTCTTCCCTCTTGACGAATAGACAGACAACTCGCAGCTGTCACCCCAAAATCGGTGGAAATAGACGCGGCCAATGAACTCAACCCCGCAACTGCCACGATCCAAACAATGACGGTATGAATCATCCCCTATCGACAAGCTGAGACCGCAGACATAATACCCCAAAAACACAACGAACAGGCATAGCCAAAAGCGACGGCCAAAGTGAAGCCAACCAACAACAATGCTCAATGAGACAGCCCAAAACCAACCCACAAAACCATACCCAAATAATCGGCACAATAACCCGCCAACATAACCGACCAATAAACTCAAGGACGGTTGGCAACGAAACCACCAGCGTAACTTCACCAAGTCGAACATCTAATGCGCTCCCCCGACAAATACAAATCATTTCCTTAATGAATATCACGCTGGAACATAAAAATGCAAGTCGTTAATGAATTCTTTTTATATGCATAAAATTTCCCAAAATGCATGCCAAAGCCCAACAAGTCATACATAATAAAAAAACCATATTATTTCCAAAAATTCCCCAATAATCTGATTTTTTAATCCGTTTGCGAATTTACAGGATTTGCCATGTATTTTGGGCAAAAATCACACATTAACGGGTCTCAAGAAAGTATGGGAGGGAATAAGGTTCGCACGAAGTTCTGTAATTTCATTCAATAATTGCATTTTTCTGTTGTTTTATGAGACGTTTTTCCCTGCCCCTCAATTTTAGTCATCAACTAATCCATTGGAGTTGCGAGTCATGCGGTTGATTTTTGTTGCGATTTTTTCCTTTATTCTGTGTTGTGTTCCCCATGGTCTATCAGGCGCCAGGGAAAAGAATCTCCGGGTTGAGATAGCAAGAGTTGATTCCTCTCTCAGCCATGTCACGCTTGAGTTTGCCACGGATTACAACAGGGTTCCAGTTCCTCAGGAAGCGGGAGCAGTCGTCATCGACCCGCCAGTGAAGGGCTTTCGTGTCGAAAACTCCTATTACAGCTCCTGGTATATCTACGGGAATTTCGAGCCACGCCAGAACTACACGATCACCATCAAAGCAGGATTGAAAGGCGACGATGGCTATGTCGCAAAAAACGATCTGATCATCACGTTTACCGCCCCGGACATCAGGCCGAGTTGTGATTTCCTGAGCAGGGGTCCCTTCTTTCCCGCCAAATCCCGAAACTTCACGCTCCCGCTTGACCTTGTAAACCTCAAGAATCTTACCGTCAAAATCAGCAAGATCTACGAAAACAACCTGATCCCCTATCGACTGGATTCCCACTCTAACGAGTGTCGCGAAAAAATTCTCTCCGAACATGAAATCGACCTGGATTTGCCGCTGAACAAAGTCGTCAAGTACACCTTGGAACTCAGTAAATACCTGCCAAAAGACCAAAACGGAATCTTTGCGATCAGCCTCGAAGGAACTCGCATGGATAATCTCGTCAAGAAGAACAGCTACTGGAAAATTCCAGAGGACAAGTCAATCCTCGTACTCTCAAACCTCGCACTGACATCGGCAATCGACCATGAGGGACGAATTGCCTCCGCGGCACTGCTTACCTTGAATGACTCGACACCAGTCCCAAACGCAACGATCACACTTTACTCGCTAAAAAACCAAATCATCGCCCAAGCGCAAACAGATAAGACAGGAATCGCCAAACTACCCTATCAAAACCAATTCGACGACAAGACGGACAAGCCTAACATCATTACCGCCAAAACCGACGACGACTTCACGTTCATAGAAATCAGCAATCATCATTCCCATGACCTCGCGATCTTCAGCAACAACGGCAAAAAACTCAATCGCGGACCGACGGCATTCCTCTATACCGAACGGGGCGCCGCAAGACCTGGCGAAACCATACACGTCTCGACACTGGTGAGGCAAAATCATGACGGATCCCTGAATATCGCACAAAATACGCCCGCCGAACTCAAGATCCTTGATCCACAAGGAATCCTTCTCAAGAAAGTCAACCTCACAACAGATCGGTTCGGATTCGCATCATACCCCTTCAATATCCCCGATGAAGCGCATACGGGACACTACACTGCAATCCTCGGACTCGACAACGAAGTCTGGGGACTAACAAACTTCATCGTCGCCACATACGTCCCGGACAAGATCAAGGTCAAAATCAAACCGGAAAGTCCGCTAATCGACATTGACGAACCCGCCAAATTCACCGTCAAGGGGGACTATTACTTCGGTTCACCGGTTGAAAACGCATCATGTAGGATAAATATCTTTGCGGAAGAGGCGAAGACGCCGACTCATTGGAGCGGGTACGCAGTCGGCAACCCGGACGATTTCCGGTCTGGTCGCCTCTTTGACACTGAGATCCCTGAATTCAGCGAAGTTGCACAAGTTGAGTGTCCTCCCTTCACCAAGCTCGAGGGAAGGGCATATGTTCCCGTCGAATTGGAGCTCTGCGCTTCGATCATGGAACCAGGTGGCAGGGCCGTCACCGGATACGCAAGAGTCATCGCATTGCCAACGCCCCAATTCCT